>CAZXRM010000042.1:0-10490 GCA_964642595.1 uncultured bacterium | reverse complement strand
ACTACATTAAAAGTGCTGATTATTGTATCATTGCCATGCCATTCATCATTACTTAAATTTGTGAAGGCAGTGATTGTATAACTGCCAGGAATTGCAGTCCAGTTCGGAAAAGAAACAGTCATTGTATCATTTGGTGTTAAAGTTACTGATGTTGTCTGGTCATAAATCGAATCAATCTTAAACCGAACCAAAAAAGAATCAGAATTAATGCCAAAATTCTTAATTTTAATTTTAGGGATTACATTAGTACCGGTCGCAATCGTTCCCGCTGGTTGAATTATCGAAGTAATGCCGACATCGTGCTGAATAATTGCGGTATTAACTGTAACATTTTGCTCGTAAGGAATACAATTGCGCGAAGTTACGGTAACAGACATTGTACCAGCTAATTGAGGGTATATAAAAAATGTTGCTTGACCGGTCGAATTGGTATAATGATATTCATATAATGATGTATCTTTCAGCAAACAAACTAATGCGTTATTTAGCGCAACATTATTCTGGCGCACCGTGACCGTAAAATTCTGTGGTCGTGTTTCGATAATTGTATCATGGGTTACGGTTAACCGCTTTGGGACAGTTGTCCATAAATTCATTTCCGGGTCACCGAAAAGATTCCATTCTTTGTATCTTGTTTCTGTATAGTTTAAAGGTCGTATTGAATCAAGAATAAATTTCGCTCTTTTTGAAGCGTCACCTAGATGATATAATTCATTTCTATATAATGCAGTGAAAAATCCTTTAGTCACGGTTCCACGTTGCCAAGCAAGACCAGTGCCACTAGTTGATACCGATGACCCAAAAAATGCGGCAGCACCTTTCGGCGTAGTTGCATTGCCGGTATTTAAAAAATTATCACCGAGAAAACCGCCCTGGGAAAATGATAAAGTTCCACAAGTGCCAGAAATAACAACCGGTAATTTAAAACCATTGCTGGTTTGGTTAGGTGAAACCTGAAATGGTGTATACCAATTGACTGTTGCTTCACCTCGATAGACAACATATAAACGTCCATTAGTTATTGCGTTCACAACATCATTTTTATCATCGCCGCGCAACCGGGAAAAAGTGTCAATTAACGTATAAAATCCCTGCCAAAATGATTCGACATACTTTAAATCATTATAATAGACCGTATCCGGATGAGTTGTTCCATCTTCGCGTAAAATAGTTGTTGCTTTGCGATACCAAGTGGTATCCGTCATATACGGAGTTCGTTCATAATTTAGAATTTTTGCAATATTAGTTTGACATTGTGTCATATTAGTACAGGGTAAGCGTCCAATACTAAGTTCAATTTTAAAGTCACCGCTGATATCAGCATAATAATCGTCTGAATAATCACCACCGCCGATGGCGTAACTGGGAATAACAGTTCCAGCTCCGACAATTAAAATATATTCTGGGCGTATTGACCAGGTATTGTAAGCATTTAAAATATAGTTTTTTATTTGATAAGTGGTTGTCCCGGTAATTGAAGTTGGTGCGATATAAGATTTGACGCCTTTTTTTGTTTTCCAATCGGCTAATGGTTGGACATACTGAACAAAATTATCTGGTGCAATAATCAGATATTTTGCACCGTCAAAAGCAATGCTCAGTGAAATTAAAGCAAATAATAAAACGAAAAAGTATTTTATTTTCATTATTATATCTTCATATTTTAATATATATTGGAAAAATAGTCAATATTTTATTTATCATACTTAATAAATATAAAGCAAATTTTATGCCACATTAAAGATACCCAAATTATACTCTTTTATTAGTAATTTAATCTATTTCGTGCAACATTCTGCACTTTTGTGCAATGAATTGTAATTAAAGATATCCTTTGTGGCTTCGTGACTTCGTAATAATCATTTGTAAACAGGGTTGACAAATGCTTATTTTATAATAAAATGTTACTTTACATATGCGAAAATTATCGGTTAATATTGACCATATAGCGACCTTACGGGAAGCACGCAAAGAAAATATTCCTGACCCGGTTCAGGCTGCGGTCTTTGCTGAATTGGGTGGTGCCGATGGTATCACGATTCATCTACGGTCTGACCGACGACACATCAAAGAACGCGATTTGGAATTGTTAAGAAAAACGATTAAAACCGAACTGAATCTTGAAATGGCAGCGACTGATGCAATGTTAAAAATCGCTTTAAAATATAAACCAGATATAATAACTTTAGTTCCCGAGCGTCCTGACGAACTAACAACCGAAGGCGGTCTTGATTTAGCAAAGAATTTCAAACGAGTCCAACCGATTGCAGAAGTAATTAGAAAAACAGGGATATCATTATCGGTATTTATCGAAGCCGATAAAAAACAAATAAATGCAGCAAAGAAACTGTATGCATCTCAGATTGAAATTAACACAAATCTTTACAGTAAAGATATTAAGAACCGCAGTAAAATTCTAACCCAAATCGAATCGGTCGCAAAATATGCTAAAAATCAGGGTCTAAAAATCCATTGCGGACACGGTATTGATTATTTAAATATCGAACCGATTTTAAAAATAAAAGAGATTTCGGGCTTTAGTATTGGATTTTCAATAATTGCCCGAGCTGTTTTTGTTGGACTTAAACAAGCAGTAGCAGATATGAAAGAGCGAATGTAACGGATGAAAACAATAGACTTTATTCGAAATATTCGCTATCATTTGAAATATTCGTTATTTATAAAGGAGCATAAATGAAATATGGTAAACTGAAGTTTGGTATTATTGTTGTTTTAATTATATTAGGTCTATGGGCACTTTATCCGACCTATCAATTATACAATCAAATGCCAAAACAGAAACAGGCATTACAACAAAAAATAGCAAATGCCGTATCTCGTGACGACAGTATGCGGCTCGCATTAGAACAGAGCAATCTTTCCGAAAAAGAAGCGTCTTTGCACAGAAAAGCGTTACATCTCGGACTTGATTTAGTTGGCGGAATGCATATGGTGCTCGAAGTAGATAAATCAAAACTAACCAAAGAAGAATCACAAGACGCAACCGACCGTGCCCTTGCTGTTATCCAGAACCGTATTGACCAGTTTGGCGTGTATGAACCGGTTATTCAAAAAATCGGTGGTGACCGGATTTTGGTTCAGTTACCGGGTGTTGACCGGGAACGGGCAAAAGGTCTAATCGGTCAGGTCGCTTTGTTATCGTTCCACATTGTCATTGAAGAACAAAAAGCAAATGATTTAATGAAAAAGATTGATAACTACATCCGTCTTGCCAATAAAGAAGATACGACAATTGGTGACCAAGGTACATTTTTAAGTTATATCGTTACAGTTGACCGGTCGGATTTTGGTGTTGAAGAAACCGATTATCCGGAATTCTCACAAATGCTGGCACAAGCCGATACTATTATTCCGGCTGAATATCAATTCTTATTCGGTTTACCCGAAGTTTCGCAAGGCCGACGAGTCCGTAAACTCTACCTGTTAAAGAAAGATCCGGAAATGACTGGTTCTGCAATCAATGATGCCCGACCCAGCCCTTATCAAGGTAGTGACCCGAATCTGGCAAATTCCTGGATTGTCAGTTTGCGGTTAGACCGTAAAGATGCGACAAAATTCGCTTCAATTACCGGTCGTAATGTCAATAAGCGATTAGCGATTGTCCTGGATAATGTTGTGCGCACCGCACCAACCATTAAAGAAAGAATTTCAGGTGGCGAAGCAATGATTACCACCGGTGATGTCAATCCCGACCGCGCTAAAGATTTATCAATTATTCTACGAAGCGGTGCTTTACCCGCACCAGTTATCGTCTCAGAAGAAAGGTCGGTCGGTGCTGCATTAGGTGCAGATTCAATTAAAAGAGGTGTGCAAGCCGGTTTGCTTGGCGCGTTACTTGTCATTATATTTATGGTTATTTATTACAGTGCAACTGGTCTAATTGCCGATTTAGCATTAGTAGTAAACATCTTTTTTATTATGGTAGTTTTAGCCGGTTTCCGAGCGACTCTTTCATTACCCGGTATTGCTGGTATGGCTTTAACTATCGGTATGGCGGTTGATGCAAATATTTTAATATTTGAACGCATTCGCGAAGAGTTACGCGCCGGGAAAAGAATCCGTGCCGCAATTGACGCTGGTTATGCGCGTGCCGCGGTTACGATTCTTGATTCCAATATCACGACCATACTTACCGTAATTGCGCTCTATTTTGTCGGAACCGGTTCGATTCGTGGTTTTGCTTTTACTTTAATTGTCGGCTTAGTAATTAATATATTAACTGCGGTTTATTTTAGTCACTTCGTTTTTGACTGGATTACAACCCAATTTCCTTCAGAAAAGTTGAGGATATAATTATGATGCAAATTTTTAAAAATCCCAATTACAAATTTATCCCTAACCGGTATTACGGTTTTGCTTTTTCGATATTACTGACAATCATTACGATTGTCTCAATTATTGCGCACGGCGGATTAAAATATGGTGTTGATTTTGCTGGCGGAACCCTGCTCGAAATTAGATTCGAGCAGCCGATTAATACTGCTACCTTACGCAGCGCTTTTCGAAATATTGCAGTCGGTAATGTTTCAATTCAGAAATTCGGTGAAGGTTATGATTTTATTGTCCGGTTTGAATCGCAGATGGCTACATCCGCTGAAAGTACTTCAACTCAAATCATTGGACTGCTCAATCAAGAAATTCCCGGTAATCCGGCGCAATTAGTACGAATTGAGATGGTCGGTCCAAGAATCGGTAAAGAACTGCAGAAAAATGCAATTCTTGCAATTCTCATCGGTATGTTTTTGATTTTGATTTATGTCAGTATCCGGTTTGATTTCCGGTTTGGTACCGCGGCGGTTGTTGCTTTAATCCACGACACCCTGACCACGATTGGTTTCATATCAATCACCAATACCGAAATATCAATCACCACGATTGCTGCGCTTTTAACTTTGATTGGTTACTCGGTCAATAATTCGATTGTCATTTCTGACCGGGTCAGAGAAAACTTAAGAAAAATGCTCAAAGACAGCGTGCCGGACATTATCAACATCAGTATCAACCAGGTGCTGGCAAGAACGATTCTGACCGCATTCACAACTTTTATCGTTGCCTTTATGCTCTGGTTATTGGGTGCCGCATCAATCAAAGATTTCGCCAAAGTAATTTCGTTTGGTATTATCATCGGCACTTATTCGGCATTGTTTGTCGGAGCACCGCTGGTCGCGGAATGGGAAAAACGTTTTCCATCACGAAAACGCAGAAAGTAATAATTTAGTAGTAAATAAACTGCGGTCTTGTACGATTTGAAACCGAATAAAATTCTGTTACTTATCGGCACAAGTCTATTTGTTGGTTATATTCCGTTTGGACCTGGGACTTTTACCAGTGTGCTGGCAATACCGTTTGTCATCCTGCTTGCCCAAAATTCTTTAGTCTATATTCTAACAACAATTGTTCTGACGATTATCGGTATAATTTCTGCCCAGCATCTTGGCAAGGTTTGGCAAAGAAAAGACGACGGACGGATTACAATTGATGAATTCGTCGGTATTTTCACAACATTTCTGCTGATTAAACTCAACTGGTACATTGTCTTGATTGGATTTATTTTATTTCGGTTTTTTGATATAGTAAAACCATTATTCATCCGTCACACCGAAAAAGTCCAAGGCGGGTTCGGGGTAATGTTCGATGATATTCTGTCCGGCATCTATGCCAATCTCTTTTTACGGCTTTTACTTTTTATCATAAGATAAATGCTCAATACTTACTTAATCATCATCGGCGATGAAATCCTGACCGGACGAACTCAGGATACCAATTCGCATTATATTGCTAGCCGTTTAAACGAATTGGGGATAGCACCAAAATCAATTATCACAATCAGCGATGATAAAACGATAATAGAAAATACTATCTCTGATATCCTGGAGCCGGCCGATATCGTATTTGTCACCGGCGGTCTTGGACCAACACCCGATGATTTGACGGTTATCAGTGTTGCCAATGTTTTAAAGCGCCGTCTGGTTTTGGATGAATCCATCATAAACCGAATTGAAAAAATATTCACTTCGCAAAAACTGCCAGTTCCAGAACTCGCCACCAAACAGGCGCTTATTCCGCAGGGTGCGATAACTTTGGATAATCCGGTCGGACATGCGCCGGGATTGATATTAAAACAGGGTAAAAAATCTTTGATTCTTTTGCCTGGCGTACCAGTTGAAATGCAGAAAATATTTGAGACTGGCGTATTGCCTTATCTGAACGATACCTATGCTCTAAAACCTGATTTTATATTATTTTTAAGAACTACTAATATTCCGGAAATGGCGATTGTCGAGAAAATCTCGGATGTATTAAAAAAGTATAAAAATATCAGGACCGCTTATCTACCTTCGATACTCGGTGTTGACATAAGAATCAGCGGTATCAAAGATAAAAAGATTTATCTGGCGCTCGAAAAAGAACTAAATATCCGGCTCATTCAATACATTTACGGCAAAGGACAAGAAACAATTGGTGAAATTATCGGAAACCTATGTCGGAAAAAACGGTTGACTTTAGGTATTGCTGAATCCTGCACTGGTGGTCTGATTGCGGATAAAATCACGGATATTCCGGGTAGTTCAGAATATTTTATTGGTGGTGCGGTCGTGTACAGTAATAAACTTAAAAAACTACTTGCTTGTGTTAAAGAATCAACCTTAAAACGATTTGGTGCGGTCAGCAAAGAAACAGTTCTGGAAATGGCGCAAGGAATCCGCGAGCATTTCAATACCGATATTGGTGTTGGAATATCAGGCATCGCCGGACCAGCCGGCGCAACCGAAAAAAAGCCAGTCGGACTGGTCTATATCGCGGTTGGAACAAAAAAAGAGACAATTTCGGAAGAACACCGCTTCACCGGCAACCGCAGAATGATAAAAGAAAAATCAGCAATGGCAGCACTGGACTTACTGAGAAGAACAATACAGAAATTATGAAACCACTGATTACACTAATTTCACGGATTAAATTTTATCCGTCTAATCTGTTAAATCCGTGGTTAATTTAAAAATGATACGAAGTTTTATTGCAGTAAAGATTCCGGAGCAGGTCCGTTCTGAAATTTCCAGGATGATAAACAGTTTTGCCAAACTTGATTTCTCGGTCAAATGGGTTAAGTATGAAAATCTGCATATCACTTTATTATTTTTAGGTGATATTGATGACGATTTTCTTAACTCAGCTATTGAGCAATTAAACACAATAGCAAAGAATGAGAAGATGTTTCAGATGTCATTAAAAAATATTGGTGCTTTCCCAAATCAGCACTCACCCCGAGTAATCTGGATTGGTACAGAAACCGGTGCTCAAGAACTAACTAATTTGCAGGAAAAAGTCGAGACTGCATTTACTACGATTGGTTATAAACCAGAGACAAAAAAGTTTCATCCGCATCTGACAATAGGCAGGGCAAGGGACAGGATGTTAAATTCAGAAAAAGTGCTGAGCACTCAATATCAGAGCATCTTATTCCCGATAAAATCAATCGTGCTCTTTAAAAGCACATTAACCCCGCAAGGACCGATTTATGAGAAAATCAAAGAATTTTCGTTGGTTGAATAAATATAAATAAAAAGGGCGAGAGTTATTCCCGCCCTTAGATATTGTGTTCTAGATTATTCAACAATCAATTTAACCACGTTATGATTTGTGTTGTCTTGATAATGCATAAAGTATAAACCTTTGGTAAGAGTTGTAGTCGATAGAATTTTTGTATAAGTTCCAGCATTGAGATAACTATCATTAAGCGTTTCGATTAATTTTCCTAAGGTATTATAAAGTTTTATCGTGACCTTACTTGAAATCGGAACATTGTAGTGAATAGTCGTTGTTTTTGAAAATGGATTAGGAGTTATATTGAGTTGTAAGTTGTGAGTTATTAGTTGTGAGTTTTCTGTTTGTATATTCATTTTTGATTTTTGATTTTTGATTTTTGATATTGCTTCCGGTATATAGTTCCAAAAATCCGGCTTCTTATTTCCGACCAAGAGCCAAACTTTTCCATCTGCATAAGCCATTGCTGCGCCGGTTTTGGGTGCATGTTTTTTATCAAATACAGGAATTGAATCAAGGCGTTCCCAGCCGACTTCAGATAATGGCGTATATTGCCAAAACGCATCGGTTCCACCGCCTTTGATTGCATAGATTTTTCCGCCACCGCTTGCCATTGCACCGCCATCTTTGACCAATACCTTTTTCTTTGCTTTGCCGAATATCGTGTCTGGTGCTGGAATTGAGTCAATCTGTGTCCAGGGAGTTCCATCTAAAGTATCAGCAAGTGAATTGTACATATAAAAATAATTACCTTTTCCGCCGCCCTGTAAAGCGTAAATCATACCATCGAGTTCAGTCAAGCAACTGCCTGCTTTCCAGGGTTTATAAGAAGGACCGAAATTAACACCTGCTTTTGCAATCCAGGGAGCACCATTGATTGTGTCACCAAGTGGGTCATAACAATAAAAGTTAGTCGGGTCAGTATTTTTATATCCGCCAGCCAATAAATAAACCTTACCATCAAGATACGCAAGTGAAGCACCGGCTTTCATACCTTTCGGAGCAGGTGTAAATGATAGAGCAGACCAACCGACATCCGCGAGCATATCATAAACAAAGAATTCGTATGTACTGTTGCCTTTGATTGCATAGATTTTACTTATGCCATCATAGCACATTGCCGCACCTTTACCCGGAAATTTCTTGTTGAATTTGATTGTGTCAATTACCAGCGGTGGACCAAACTTGTATTTATGTCCGAATATCATCGAGTCGCTATTTTCCCAGCCCGATTTAGTACCAATTGAATATTTTCTGAATTTATTGGTTTTAGTACCGATGAACGCATAGAGATAATCGCCTGCACCGACTAATGCACCGCCATCTTTAACTGCATTAACAACATCAGTTACTGATTCCTGCTGAGCCCAACCCGGAACTACGACATTTAATTGAATCGGTATGTTCTTGATTGGATTTTCTAAATCATTAGTTGTAATTTGCAATGTGCATTGATAGACTGAAGAACTTAAGCCGGTTGAATTAAAACTAATAATAATGTTTGTATCACTTACTGATGAAATAAGACCGCTTGTCAAATCTTCGGAAAGCCAATCAACGGCAGGAATTTCTGATATACTCCAGGTCAAATCCAGTTCACCGCTATTGCTGATTGATAAAATCGTATCAAGTGTATGATTTTGCTGGATAGACAGATTATAACTTATCGGGTAAACTACGATATGTGGACCATGCGGTGAATATTTGATTAAGGTATAATCTGCAAATGTACCAATACCCGTACTTATGCCGGCAACATAAACATCACCGATATTATTTACTGCAACTGCTGATGGATAATCGTTATCATTTGCCGGTCCGTTATATCTTTTACTCCAGATTGTTTCGCCATCCGGACTGTACATTATTGTCGCAAAATCGTGAGCAGTCCCATAAAAATAACTTCTGCCGGTAACAATTACGTTACCGAGACTATCTACTGTAATATCATTCGCACAATCTTCACTGGAAGTAGAACCGTATCTTCTGACCCATTCTGTATCACCGGACGGGTTATATTTTACGGTTGCGTAATTAAGGTTACCGGAAAAAGTGGCATAACCCGTGACATAAACATTTCCTGAATTATCCGCGGCTAATGCAGTTGCATTATTCATATCGCCGTTTCCGTCATATTTTCTTGACCAGATTGTATCACCGTTAGAATTATAATTAACGGTTAAATAACCGGTATGACCACCTGCCGAATATAAACCGGTAACGGTCACATTTCCTGAATTATCCACAGCAATTGCGCGTGCTTCATCCGATTGTCCGGCATCATATCTGCGAGTCCAGATTGAATCTCCGGTGTTTCTATCATATTTAACCGTAAGAAAGTCATAGGTCGAACCTTGACTGGTACCGGTAACATAAATATTGCCAATATTATCAATTGCGATTGCTACTGCATAATCAAGAGCATTTGCCGGTCCATTATACTTAGAGACCCATTGTTCGACGCCGGATGCATTATATTTAATGGTCGTATAATCAATATCCGACCAGGAAATAAAACTCCAGCCGGTAACATAAACATTGCCCGCATCATCTACCGCGATTGCATTAGCTTCATCATTGCCATTACCCGGGCTGTCAAATCTTCTTACCCATAAAGTTTCACCAATGGAATTATATTTTATGGTTGCATAATCGCCACTACTATAACCGGTAATATAGACATTACCGCCATCATCCACTGCGATTGCAGAAGATAAATTGTTACCGGTTGCCGGACTTTTGTAATTTGCCAGCCATTGCATTACACCCGATGTATTATACTTTATAGTTAAATATTCATTATTACTCATTCCGGTTAAATAGGCATTGCCCAGATTGTCAATTACCATTGCCGAACATTCATCCTGAGCATTCGTAATTCCGTCATATCTTCTGGTCCAGATTGAATCGCCACTCGAATTATATTT
>CAZXRM010000041.1:0-10590 GCA_964642595.1 uncultured bacterium | reverse complement strand
CCTGAGTTTCCAGTCGGGTTGATATAAACATTTCCTTTATCATCGCTAATCACGGTTGGTGCACCTTTAAGTACGATTGTCATTGATAGTTTTTTTGCCAATTCCCGGCAGATATCAATACGATTTGCATTAACTTCTTTAGCAGAAATGCCAAAAAGTCTTTCAAACTCACCGGGATGGGGAGTCAAAATAATTCTTTGTCTTTTCTGTTTGGGCAATGTTTTAAGATATGCTAAAGAAATATTATTCAGGCCGTCCGCATCAATTACCATCTCAAGATTAATTGTCTTAATTAATTTTCTAATCAATTCTTTTGTCTCTTGATTAGTTGTAACACCCGGTCCAATTGCGACAACATTAGACTTTTTAGCAATCTCTAAAATTTTCTCATATCCTGACCAAGCAAAAGAACCTTCAGTAGTTGCTGGTAAGGGAACTTTTATTACTTCGGTCAATTTCTTTTCTACTGCCGCGTTGATATTCTCTGGATAGCACAAACGAACCATACCCGCGCCCGAACATAAAGCACCAAGACTGGTCAAACATGCTGCACCCGAATAACCTTTACCGCCCGCGACAACTAATACTGACCCAAAAGTCCCTTTATGACCATCTGGTTTTCTTTTTGGTAAGATTTCTCTGATAAATTCTTTATCAAGCAGGAAAGTATTAAACGCAAGGCTAAAGCCTTGCCCTACAAGTTCCTTTTGTGGTGTTATGTAGGGCAAACCTTTAGGTTTGCTTAATTTTTCATAAGATACTCCAAGGTCTGCAATCTTAATTTCTCCGCAATACTCTTTGCCTGGATATAATAAATGACCGGTTTTAATTAATCCCATTGTAATTGTCAAATCGGCTTTAACTGCATTGCCTTCGACTGTTCCGTTATCGCCATTAACTCCGGACGGAATATCAACCGCAATTTTATAACCTGATGATATATTAATCATCTCAATTGCTTGTTTGTAAATGCCCTGAGGCGCACCTCTAAAGCCAGTGCCAAAAATAGCATCAATAATTATATGCGGTTTATATTTTTTTAGAACATCTAATTTATTAGTAATAATTTTAATTCTATTGTCGGTCTTAGCAATGTTTAGAATAGTATCATAATTAATTTTCGCATCACCTTGATACGGATGTTTTGTTAATATCAGAAGCAGAATTGAGATGTTTTCTAAAGAAGTCAAAAGATGCCGCGCCGCAACAATTCCGTCTCCCCCGTTATTTCCTGGACCGGCGACAATTAGTATTTTAGGTGTGTAGATTTTTTGGCTGATTAAATACTCAATTATATACTTTGCGATTTCCGCTCCGGCATTTTCCATCAGCATCAACAATGGTACAGAATACCTCTTTGATGCCAGCAAATCCAATGACTTCATTTCTGAACTCGTTACAATAACATTCATAGTTTTAACCGCGGATTGAACCGATTACACGGATAATACAGGTGTCATTGCGAGCCGAAAGGCGTGGCAATCTTAAACTAAATACAGCAGGAGATTGCTTCGTCACTTTGTTCCTCGCAACGACGTCTGTGGAAATCTGTGTAATCAGTGGTTTCATTTCTTCTCGTCTTTTATTATTTTCATCAACTCATTAACTAAATCCGTTTCTTTTGCTTTTTTCACAATCACGCCCTTTTTAAATATGACACCCGACCGTTTTCCGCAGGCAATTCCAAAGTCGGCTGCTTTAGCTTCACCTGGCCCATTGACTACGCAACCCATAACCGCAACCTTGATTGGCTCTTTGATTTTATCGAGTTGCTTTTTTACTTTCTCAGCAATCGCAATTAAGTTCACTTCGCATCGCCCGCACGTCGGACAACTGATAAGCACCGGACCGAATTTTCTTTTTCCCAAACTTGATAATATCTCTTGTGCTGCCTTTATTTCCAAAATTGATGGACCAGTTAGCGATATTCGTATTGTGTCGCCAATGCCTTGATTTAATAAAATTGCAATTGCGGTCGTGTTTCGGATTACGCCTTCGAGCGGCAGACCAGCTTCGGTAACTCCGATGTGCAAAGGATATGGATACATCTTGGACAATTTTTGATATACTTCTATTGTTTCCTGCGGATTGGCGGTCTTTGCTGAAAGCACAATGTTTGTGAAATCCATTTTCTCGAAAATCTTTAAATTCTGTTCAATGCTTTCTAAAATCGCATTGACATTAGGTTTTTTATATTTGTTCAGAATAGATTTAGCAATTGACCCGGCATTTACTCCAATTCGAATTGGGATATTTCTATCTTTTGCCGCTTTAATTATTTCTCTAACTTTAGAATCTGCACCAATATTACCGGGATTAATCCTGATTTTATCTGCACCGGCTTTGATACTATCTAATGCCAGTTTATAATCAAAATGGATATCTGCAACTAAGGGTATATTAATTGCTGATTTAATTTTTGAAATATTACTTAGTGCAGTCTGATTGGGCACCGCAACCCGGATAATTTCGCATCCAACATTTTCTAAACCTTTGATTTCTTTAATTACTGCTTTTGTATTTTCGGTTTTGGATTTGGTCATTGATTGAATAACAACCGGTGCGCCTCCGCCAATTTGTACTTTCCCAACAAATACTGCTTTAGTTTTCATTGACTTATTAACCACGGAATAGACCAATTAAACGGAAAATACGAGTGTCATTGCGAGCCGTAAGACGTGGCAATCTCCAACTAAGAAATGTCTGAGATTGCTTCGTCACTTCGTTCCTCGCAACGACGTCTATGTAAATCTGTGTAATCTGTGGTTTCATTTTTCTGTTTAGTTTTTTCCGGGAACTCTTCTGATTGATGCGCCCAGACCAGTAAATTTCTCTTCGATTTTTTCATAACCCCGGTCTAAATGATAAATTCGGGAAATTTCTGTCTCGCCATCCGCACAAAGTCCGGCTAAGACCAGCGCAGCGGATGCTCTTAAATCCGACGCCATCACTTTTGCCCCAGTTAATCTTTTAACGCCATCAACAATCGCAACATTGTCGTTAAACTTAATCTGGGCACCCATCCGACTTAATTCCAGTGCGTGCAAGAAACGAGATTTGAAAATATTTTCAGTAATGATACTTGTCCCTTGGGCAATCGTCGCTACTGCCATAAATTGCGCTTGCAAGTCAGTCGGAAAACCCGGATGGGGTGCGGTTGTAATATTGAATGGTTTAACCGGTGTACCGGCTTTTACTATAATGCTGTTGCCATTTTTTTTGACTTCACATCCCAAATTTTTAAGTGCTAAAATCACTGATTCGAAATGGTCTGGTATGCAATTCTCGATTTCAAGTTGTCCGTTAGTAATTGCTGCCGCACAGGCAAAAGTGCCGGCTTCAATTCGGTCTGGAATCGGCGTCCATTCGATACCGTTTAATTCTTTGACACCAATAATTTTGATAGTCGAAGTTCCGGCGCCTTCAATCTTTGCGCCCATCGCATTTAAGAAATTCGCCAAATCAACAATTTCTGGTTCCAAGGCTGCGCTGATAATTGTCGTTGTTCCTTGTGCCAACGTTGCTGCCATCATCACATTTGCGGTTGCGCCAACACTTGGTCCAGAACTTCCGGCTAACAGAATTTTTGAACCAATCAATGCTTTTGCGCTCGCATCAATATAGCCATGCTCAATTACAAGTTTAGCACCAAGACTTTCCATGCCTTTGATGTGTAAATCAATCGGTCTTGGTCCAATTGCACAACCACCCGGCAAGTAAACATTTACTTTGTGGAAGCGGGCTAAAAGCGGACCTAACACATAATAAGATGCGCGCATCTTGCTCACGATTTCGTATGGCGCTTCCAAAGACAATTTATCGCCCGTACAAATTGTTACTGTGTTATCTTTAAACGATACTTCGGCACCTAAAGCGGACAGCAATCCGACCATTGTTTTTATATCCTGCAGCAACGGCACATTTTTTATAACACATTGTTTATCCGTAAGCAGACAGGCGGCTAAAATTGGTAGTGTTCCGTTTTTTGCCGATGAAATTTTAACTTTTCCTTTAAGGATCGTTCCACCTTTAATTAAGAGTTTATCCATTTTAACAAAATTGATTACACGGATTATCAATGCTGATTACACAGATTTCACTTATATCCAATAATCTATTTAATCCTTCTTTAATCTGTGTAATCATTTTTATAAGCGGAGAGGAAGGGATTTGAACCCTTGGTACCACTTTCATGGCACACACGATCTCCAATCGTGCTCCTTAGCCCACTCGGACACCTCTCCGAAATTACAAGCATTGTATATTGATTATTGGCTATCGTCAAGAGCGAATTGTTTTTCAATGATGATTTCGCCGAATTCTGTATCCTGTTTTACCCGAATTTCACCCAATCGAATTAATTCCAATAATGCAATAAACATTATAATAATTTCAATAACACTTCGCGCTTGTTCCACAATTTCATTAAATCCGACTTTAACTTTTTTGATGATATATTCCCTCAGTTCGTTGATTTTATCTTCTAATTTTACTTCCGGAATTGGTATTTCGTAATCCGCTCTCGGCACATTTTTCTCTAACACTCTCTGGAATGCTGATACCAGTATATAGACATCGCCCGATGAATCCGGCAATTCTTCGATAATTTGCCCGCGTCTTGGAAAAAACTGCAAACGCTTTGCCTCTAAATTACCCAGATAGCCGGCAACGCCCGCATACTTTTTATATTCGTTGATGATATCTTCCAGACTGACTGTTTCCGGTACTTGTTCTGCATCCTGAGTCGAAGGTAGAAGCCGCCACATCTTTAACCGGATTAAAACAACTGCCATCAGAATAAAATCAGAACTAATCTCAATATTCAAATCTTTTACCTGCTGCAGATATGCTAAATAATCATCAGTTATGGTCGCTAATGGCACATCAAAAATATCAACCTCGTTTTTCCTTGCCAAATATAAAAGCAGTTCGATTGGTCCTGAGAATAACTCGGTTTTTACCTGATAATCTGCCGGCATTATTTACACCTCAATAATCTCATATGTTTTTTTACCAAGACCTATTTCTTCCGCGTAATCTAATAAAATTTGTGGATTCAATTCCGGATATAATTTATTGATGTTATATTTGGTTCTATCCCATACTGCCATTTCACAGGCAACCGGGTCATAAGAAATAAAAACACCAATGTCATCCATTATCGGATTCTCGGTAACATCCATACAATCGCAATTCGGCGTTATTTTCATCGCAAAATTAAAATGAAGACAGAGCCGGTCTTGAAGGATTGCCAGCGCGTATTCTGCCATTTTTTTCTGGGTTGACTCTGAGCCTTCGTTCCACTTGATTCTAACTGCTCCTTCCGGACACACCTCAACACAACTTGCGCAACCAATACAAGACTTATTGATAAATGCACTATCCATTTGTATCTCAATTGCATCAGCCGGACAAACATCAAGACAAACTTCACATTTTGTACATTTGTCCTTTTTTACCCACGGTTTAGTTTGTGAGTGCATTTCCAGTTTACCGCCTTTTGCGGCGAGTCCCATCGCGATATTTTTTATAACACCGCCGAATCCGACCACAAAATGTCCCTTATAATGAGCCAGATTAATCAAATTGTCAAACTTATATAGCCCTTTCGCGATTTTTGCTTCTTTTACATAATTAAAACCAGTCTTTACTGTCGAAAATGCTTCACCTCTTTCGCCATCAATAATTTCAATGTCTGCACCAATAAAGTCTTTATCAAAACCGTGCTCTTTGGCAAGTTTTATATGAGTCTCACGGTTTTGGCGGGCACCGCGATACAAAGTTGAAGTTTCAATTAACACCGGGCTTGCATTATGCTCTTTTACCAATTTGACCACAATTTTAACATACTCGGGATTTAAATGGTTATTATTACCCTCTTCTCCAAAATGAACTTTTATTCCGATATTCTTTTTCCCTGGTAAGTTTTCAAAGAATTTTGTCCGATTAATCACTTCTTTAATAGTTCGTGCATTCATTTGACCGGCAGGAATAAAATAAACTGTACTTTTATTCATCATCTATTTTGTAGTAAATACTCCATAAATTTTCGTGTTACAGTATTTACATTTACTGCCATTGAGATTATTTGCGACAATCGAATAACCCTGCCGTTTTATCAGAAGCTTTCCGCAGTTAGGACAAAAGGTGTTGTCATTTTTATGTCCCGGTACATTACCAATATAGACATATTTTAATCCGGCATCTTGTGCAATCTTAACTGCCCGTTCCAGTGTGCTTATTGGGGTCGGT
Organism: uncultured bacterium; assembly: GCA_964642595.1. Classification (GTDB taxonomy): domain Bacteria; phylum Hydrothermota; class Tepidihabitantia; order Tepidihabitantales; family CAIPLT01; genus CAIPLT01. Next base: position 4,338 of record CAZXRM010000041.1, on the reverse strand, counting down.
GGTAAATTCTGAAGTTTGTACTGCGGGAAAAACCTTGTAAAATGAACCGGCACACCAGTTCCAAGATTATCTTTTACCCACAAGCACATCTGTTTAATTTTAGTCGTATCATCATTAAGTGTTGGCACCACCAAATTTACTAATTCCAGATGCACTCCTGATTTCTTTACGGTTTTACATGCTTCTAAAACCGGCTGTAATTCTGAACCGCATACATTCTGATAAAAACTTTCACTAAAACCTTTTAAATCAATTTTAATCGCATCTACAACCTTACACAGCGACTCAAGCGGTGCGGTATTAACATATCCACCGCTGACCACCGCTGTTTTTATTCCTGCTTTTTTTGCCAGTATTGCGATATCATACATATATTCATAAAAGACCATCGGCTCGGTATAGGTAAAACAGATGATTTTTAAATTCTCTTGCTGAGCGGTTTTGATGATATCTTCTGGTGTTTTATAATAATTCTCTAATTCTTCGATCGATTTCTGGGATAACTCCCAATTCTGGCAGTATTTACATCTTTGATTACAACTGGCAGTTGCCAATGTCAACCGCATTTCGCCCGGTAAAAAATGATAGAATGGTGCTTTTTCAATCGGTTCAATGCCGATACTGCATGGTTGATTATAGACAATCGAATAGAGTGTGCCGTTTTGATTTTCCCGGTTGCGGCAAAAACCCCTTTTCCCTGATTCGATGACGCAATGTCTTGGACAAAGATTACAAACAACCTTTTTATTATCAAGTTTCGCATAGAACATCGCTTCTTTTTTGGTGATTTTATTTTGGTTATCTGCAAACAGGAAACTGTTATTGACTAAACTGAATATTAATCCCAATACAACTAAAACAAGTAATCTTTTAATTACCATGTACCAAATATGCTACCAAGTACCCGATTAAAAAAGCAACTGAAAAACCAGTGCCGATGCAACAGGTTGTTGCAAGTTTTATTTTGGTCGGTGTCCGGTTAATTTTCTGCATTGAAAAAAATACTTCGCTGACCTGGTTTGGTTTGACCACTGCTTTTTTAGTTCCGGCTCCGGCTTTGGATAAATCAAGCAATGCTGAATATTTCGAGCCCAGCCCGCCGGTACTTAAATGCCAGTATTTATTCTCAATCGTGTCTGATGAAAAAAGACTCACTGAATACTCACCGGCATTAAGCGGATAGTTCTGGATTGGTGTTACGCCAATCGAATCTCCTTCTAAATAAACAACCAGACCAGTCGGATTAGAATTGACATTAAGAAAACCTTTATTGACTAGTGGTTGCGATAAAGCAATATTAAAAATGAAAAACCAAAAACAAAAAACACATATTAAAAACTTAAAAACAAAACTAAGATTATCTTTTCGTTTTGTGATTTGTGTGTTTAATATTTCATTTTTCATTTTTAATTTATTTGATTACTCCCGGACAATCTTCTCGGCACCACGGCGCCAAAGGAATTGCCAATTGGATTGTATCATAAATTATCGGCGTCAGGTCAAAATAATCACCAGAAAAATATTCGCGGGTAAAATCAGCTCCATCCAGGCGGCTATGCGAAATTGGATTGGGATTAATGCCTTGCACATATTCCTGATAAAATTTCTCGCTGAATTCTTTTTTAAAATTCTCAAGACAGTTAGCACAGCATAAATTCGCTGTGAATTTCACATTTCCGGAAGCAATGATTAGATTGTCGTTCTTCTGTAAATTCAAATCAACATTAATCAGACCAGAAACCACAATATTTTTTATTTCTAGTTCTTCGCTCGTCAATTCCTTTTGAAATTTCTGATTGCCTTCTTGCAGCTTGAGAAAATTTATCAAAAGCGGTTTATTTGTTTTCCGCTTTTTACTTTCTGTTTTCGGCATTTATTTAATTGATTCTAAAATTCTTTTGATTACCTCTTCGGATTTTATACCGTCAGCTTCCGCATTAAAATTAGTTACAATTCGATGGCGCAGCACGGTCTGCGCAACTGCTTTTACATCTTCTCGGGTCGGTGTATATCTACCATCTAAAACCGCACGGGCTTTTGCTCCCAAAATTAAATATTGCGAAGCACGCGGTCCAGCACCCCAACTCACCCAATCCGAAACGAATTTTAGTTCATTATTGGACGGTCGGGTCAATGTTACAACCTGTACCGCATATTTTATAACATCGTCCGCAACCGGAACACGTCTTAATAACCTCTGCAGATTAATAATTTCTGAACTATTTAACACTCTTGTTAGTTTCGGAGCATATGCCGAAGTCGTATTTTTTACAATTTCCAGTTCCTGTGAAGGGGTCGGGTAATCAATATAAATACTGAACATAAATCGGTCTAATTGCGCTTCAGGTAAAGGATAAGTCCCTTCCTGTTCAATCGGATTCTGGGTCGCTAAAACATAGAATGGTTCGGATAAAATATGAGTCGTACCTGCAACCGTCACTTTATGCTCCTGCATTGCTTGTAATAATGCGGCTTGTGTTTTGGGCGGTGTGCGGTTAATCTCATCTGCCAGCACAACATTGGAAAATACCGGTCCGGGTACAAAACGGAAATTTCTTTTACCGGTCGTCGCATCTTCTTCAATAATTTCCGTACCGGTAATATCCGCCGGCATTAAATCTGGAGTAAACTGAACCCGGTTGAAAGATAAATCTAAAACATTCGCCAGTGTATTAATAATCAATGTTTTAGCAAGACCTGGCACGCCAATAATTAAACCGTGTCCAGAGGAAATCAAGCAAATTAAAATTTCTTCAATGACTTTCTTTTGTCCGACGATAACCTTTTCAATCTCGACCTCAATTTTTTTCCGGGCTTCGGCTAATACCTCAACTGATTTAACATCGCTCATCGTTTTATCTTGCATTTTTTGTTCATTATCGGTTGTCAATGTATCTTTATTTGACATTATCGCTCCTGTTCTATTCAACTAACCGAGTCCGATTCGGATTCGGATATTAACTTTTATTTTACCCGATTAAAATATTGATGTCAAGTAAACTCCGATAAAATATAATGAACCTGATAATCCTTATTGACAAATCGTATAAATTCAGTATTGTTAAAAATAGTTAATTGAACCACGAATAAAAGTAAGTATCGTGTAGTGATGAAAAATTTCCTATATTCTCGCTGCTATCTACTCGCTACTGTTCTAATCCGTGGCTAATAACAAATAAATATGTTTGGCGAAGACGAATTTTTTACAGAAGAAGAACAGACCGAGACTAAAGGTCAAACCTGGACTTTGCTCCGCAAACTTATGCCCTATTTTACCAAGTTTCGGGCAAAGATTATCACGGCTGCCCTTTTACTTTTAGTTTCTACTGTCTTGGGATTATTTGGTCCAATCTTATTACGACACGCAATTGATGTTGATATTAAACTGGGTCATATTTCTGGTCTGATTCGAACTTCTTTACTTTATCTTGCATTACAATTGATTGTATTCATAATTGGTTACTATCAAAGAATTGCTCTGGCATATGTTGGTGAACGGGCCGGCGCATTATTAAAACAGAACCTTTACAACCATATCATCAATCTGCCGATGCAGTTCTTTGACAAAAATCCAGTCGGGCGGTTATTAACAAGGGTTGACTCGGACACGGAAGCAATTAAGAACTTATTTCAGACAACCGCAGTTGTCATTACTCAGGATTTAGTTTTATTAGTTGGGATGTCGGTCGTAATGTCAATCATCAACTTTAAATTATTTTTAATTATCCTGATTTTATTACCGCCTTTCATTTATGCTTTTTGGTGGTTTCAGAAAACAGTGCGGCCGGTTTATCTGCAGATTCGCCGCAAGATGGCTGAGATAAATAATTTTGTCAACGAGTCAAGCCAGAATTTAGCCGTGATTCAGGCGTTCAACCGCGAAGATTACTCGGCTCAAAAGATGGAGCGGTTGAGTAAAGAAAAATTCGAGCAGGAATATGTCGGAATGAAAATGTGGTATCGGATTTGGTATCTGGTTGACTTTGGCGAAGTTCTCGGATTAGTGCTGGTATTGGGTTTTGGCGGTGTCTGGGCATTGAAAGGAATCGTGACCATCGGCACTCTGTTTCTTTTTGCCAGTTACATCACAAGGGTATTTATGCCCCTGCGCGGTTTGTCCGACCAGTTAAATATAATGCAGCGTGCATTTGCTTCTGCCCAGAGGATATTCACTATATTCGATACCAGTAAAGAAATGGAAATTACCGCAGAAGCACAGAGACACAGAAAAGATACAGGAAATTTAGCAAAAATCAAACTAAAAAATATATATTTTACCTACGACAAAAATAAGGATTGGGTATTAAAAGATATTAACTTTGAGATTAGAACTGGCGA
>CAZXRM010000040.1:0-10627 GCA_964642595.1 uncultured bacterium | reverse complement strand
TTTATTGACAAGGGCTCACCGATGAAAATGGTTTCACCGCTTCACGCTAAAGGCGATATGCTGGTGATGAAGCCAAAATTAAATCTAAATTCCTGGCAGGATTTTGTTGCTTGGGTTAAATCTTATAAAAAGCAGGTGCGGATTGGCTTTAAAGACCCGGTTGCAGTTGCGCTCATAATTTTCCAAAGGGCATTACAGGCCGAAGGCATCACCTATACCAGTGATAAAGCCGATACAAAAGCCAAGGTATTTCTAATTAATATGAAAGGTGAAGAGAACTTAAATTCCGGCTTGCAAACTGACCAGATTGATGGTTATGTTTCTAATAATCCCTGGTGTGCAATTGCGGAAAGTAAAGGCATTGGTAAGTGTGTAGCCGAACTTAATAATTTACCACCGGGAATTTTCCATGACCATCCTTGTTGTTGCATCGCAGCAAACGAAATCGCAATTAAAAATCAAGCCAACGAGATAAAGAAGTTTTTGGAGCTGATGGCGGTTGCAACTGACTATATTAACAACAACCGAGAAAAAGCCGCTGAATACGTGGCAAAGTGGATTGGCGCAGCACCCGATGTCGAAAAAGTTTCGATGGCGACATCATTATATTCAATGGAGTCGAATCAAGTCTTCTATGACGGAATGTGGCGGTGGACCGAAGAGATGAACCAAATGGAAAAACTTGCAGATAAACTGAAAAGTAAGCCCCGGCCAGAAACTGAGGCATTGTTATACGATTTCTCGTTATTAAACACCGCATTAAAAAACGCAAATAAAAGAATTAAATAAATGAACCCAATCTCAGACCGCAAGAAAAAAATAAAAAATCGTATTGCGAATTTCGCTTTGGCGATTATTCTGCCGATTCTGTTTCTTGCGGTCTGGGAAATAATTGCAGTCAGATTAAATAATCCCTGGCTTGTGCCGAGAATCGAATCGGTTTTTTTCCGTTTAACCCATCCGTTAAGGAATATTCTGGAAACCGGCTCGTTACTTTACAATATCGGCGTTTCCGCCTTGCGCGTGCTCATGGGATTTTCTCTGGCGATGGTTATTGCCGTACCGCTCGGTTTGCTAATGGGAAGAATTAAAATCACCCGGCGCATAATTGCCCCGTTTATCGAACTTTTCCGACCGCTCTGTCCGATTGCCTGGATTCCGTTTGCGATGGCAATTTTTAAGACATACACAATTGTCAATGTTTTTGGCGTCCGCTATTCTAATACGATTTTTGACACAATTCAGATTGGCATGCTTTTCATTCTGTTCTACGGTGCATTTTTCCCGATTTTATTAAATACAATTGACGGTGTTTTAAGAGTGCGGGATATTTATATCGAGTCGGCTTTAACCCTGGGTACACCGACAAATCAAATCTTTAGAAAAGTTATTTTTCCGGCATCATTACCACATATCTTTACTGGTCTGCGGGTCGGGCTGGGGGTTTCCTGGATGGTTATCATTGCTGCAGAAATGTTACCCGGCTCTGATTCAGGCATTGGTTATTTAATAATGTATGCTTACCAGTTAGCCGAAATGGATGTTTTGATTACCGGTATGATTCTTATTGGTGTTGTCGGTGCCTTACTTTCTTGGATTGTGCATATAATCTCGCGACCATTTACTGATTGGCAGGCATTGGAGCGCTGATGTCAAAAGCACTGTCTGTAAAGATTAACGATTTAAAGAAAATTTTCTATATTCAGGATGGCAGTTCGATTACAGCGATTGACGGTATTAATTTATCAATCGAGCCCGGCAGTTTAACCTGCATTGTTGGTGCAACCGGTTGCGGCAAAACAACCCTTTTACGCATCATCGCCGGACTGGAAAATCCAACATCAGGTTCAGTGCTGGTTGGTGATGAACCGATTAATGGAAGTCGAGCCGATGTCGCGATGATGTTTCAACAATATTCACTTTTTCCCTGGCGCAATGTTATTGACAATGTTGCGTTCGGATTGGAGGTGCGAAATATACCCAAAAAAGAGCGATACGAAAAAGCGATGCAATTATTGGCAATGGTCTCGTTAACTGACTTTGCTAAAAGCAAATCCTACGAACTTTCCGGCGGAATGCAGCAGCGGGTTGCGATTGCCCGCTCTTTAGCATTTGACCCGGCACTACTTTTATTAGATGAACCGTTTGGTGCGTTGGATGAACGCACCCGACATCGGTTGCAAGATGAATTGCTCTTGATTTGGGAAAAGACCCAAAAAACTATATTATTTGTTACCCATAATATCGACGAAGCGGTTTATTTAAGCGAGCGGGTTTTGGTTATGACCGACCGCCCATCGCGGATTGCTGATGATATAAAAATAAACTTGTCTCGTCCCCAAGACCGTTTTGCCCAAGAATTTATTGATGTGCTTTTACGGGTCAGGGCGGTCTTAGAAAAAACTACCAATATAAATAACCAAGAAATAAACTATGGAGGTAAAAATGAAAAAAATATCAATATTGATAATATTTCTTGTTGTGGCCGTTAACGGCTTAATCGCAACGCCTTTAATTTGGCGGGGCGCAACTAATATCAAACCCAAACAATTTATCGTGCAGTCAAATTTCTATTATTCGCAGACCGCCAACACTTATAACTGGACAACTAATAAATGGGATACTTTAACCGCTAAAAAGAAGACGAGTTCAATAAATGCTGACATAATGTTTGGCTATAGCCCATTAAAAGAACTGGAATTAAAAGTGCTTGTGCCCATCGCATCCAAATCCCAGGACACATTCAGTTCATTTGGTATTGGCGACATCTGGCTAAAAGCCCGCTACGGACTCATTACTGACAAAAAAGCACCATTATTGCTTACCTTTACTGGTGCTTTGGTCTTACCGACAACATCTAAAGACGCTAAACCCGCAATTGACGACCGAACAATGGATATCGGACTCGGTTTAATCAGCCAGACCAAAACATTTGGCAGTTTTCTTGCGCACTTTCGATTGGGCTATTGGCTAATGGGTAAAATCAATGATTCAACTAAAGTCGGTGATATGTTTGAATACACGGCTAAATTTGATTATAAACTGAACAAGCAAATAACACCGTTCTTAACAATCCTTGGCACGATGCAGAGCAAAACCAAATTAAATGGAGTCGCTATTGATAAAACCGAAAAGAACCGTCACAATGTTCAAATTGGGTTGGCATACAAGGCATCAAAGGTGCTGTGGATAAGACCAAAAGTGAGTATGCCGATTGCCGCAATGTGCAAAGGCGGTCCTTTAGCCCCCTACACAATCGGACTTGATTTCTGGGTGATAAAATAGTTTGTAAGTAAAGGAGCAATATATGCAATATATGAAAGACTATACAATAAAAGATGTACAAGACGTGTACGACGGACCAGGCGGACTGTTATGGGAAGCGGTAATGAGCGAACAAATCCACTCGGGCGGACCAGCCGCGACCGACGTATTAGCGAATAAGCTGGGACTTAATAAAGGTATGCTCATTTGCGATATTTGCAGTGCTCTTGGTGCACCAGCCCGATACATCGCATCCAAATATGGCGTGATGGTTAAAGGTGTTGATGTGACTAAGACTATGCTTGAGAAAGCCAGACAGCGAACTAAAGAAGCGAAGCTCGAAAGTATGATTGAATATTTTGAAGCGAATGCGATGGACCTGCCATTCAAGAAAGATACTTTTGATGTGGTCTGGGGACAAGAAGCATGGTGTTATGTTACCGATAAAAATCGCTTAATTAAAGAAGCGTATCGCGTGCTCAAACCAGGTGGAAAAATCGGTTTTACGGACTGGATTATCACCGGTAAAATAAGCAAGGAAGAACTCGACCCCTTGTATGACTCGATGGCATTTCCGTATATGGAAACATTCAAAGGTTATCAGGATTTGCTTAAGAAAAACGGATTCAAATTGATTGAAGCATTAGACCAGACCGATGAATTTGCTAAGTGCTTTGATGAGTATATGGAAACGGTCAATGTCAAACTCAAACCAATTATTCTACAGAACTTTGGGCAGGACTTATTCAATTTCGCATCGAATTTAGTAACCATCTGGCAGAAAGCAGCGCATGAACATAAAGTCGGACGCGGATTATATATCGCACAGAAATAAAAATGTGATAGCCACTGAGACACAGAGAACACGGAGTTTTTATTTAATTCTCTGTGCGCTCCGTGTCTCTGTGGCAAGATATACGCAAGGAGTTTAATTGGACTTAGATAAGATAAAAAAAGCGATAATTGATATGGATGATAGTGCGGTTAAAACTTTAGTTGAAACCGCACTAAAAGAAAAAGTCCCCGCCCAGCAAATTTTACAGGATGGTCTGATTGCTGGAATGAAAGAAGTCGGCAGATTATTCACTGAACAGGTTTATTTCGTGCCTGAAGTACTTCTGGCATCTGAAGCATTTTATATCGGGTTTGATATTATAAGCCCCTTAATAAAACTACAGGGTGAAAAGGGCAAGGTAAAAGTTGTGATGTGCGTGGTTGAAGGTGATATTCACGACATCGGTAAAAATATCGTAAAAGTTATGTTCGAAGCATCTGGTTGCCAGGTTGTTGATTTAGGACGAAATGTTGCAGTTAAAAGAATTATAGAAGCAGTCGAAAAAGAAAAACCAGACGTGCTGGCAATGTCCAGCTTAATGACCACAACTATGATGAGCATGGCAGATGTAATAAAAGAACTGGTTAAACGGGGCTTGAGGAAGGACTTGAAAATAATTGTCGGCGGCGCGCCAGTCAATCAGGAGTTTTGCAATCAGATTGGTGCCGATGGATATGGTCGCGATGCACAGGAAGCGGTTCAACTTATAGAAAGACTTATATAACCACGGATATACAAAGATAAAATATGGATAGAATTCTTGAGGTAATCGAACAGAAACGGAATAATGCCGTATTTCCGATAGTTGGGGCTGACCATTGTGCACGATTGCTTAATCTAAATTTCTCAAATGTTGTGCGCGATGGTAGAAAATTAGCTGAAGTTTTAGAATATGGATATAATTTATACGGGTATGATATGGTGCTGGTGTTTTCTGACCCGTATGTCGAAGCTCAGGCAATGGGCTGCCAGATCGAGTTTACACCGTATCCGACAATCGTTACTGCCCAAACCGATAAAAGGTTTGACCGCACACCAGTAATAATTGAAGCAACTAAGATATTAAAGCAGAAACTAGATGTCCCGATATTTGTCTCAATCAAAGGACCATTCTCATTAGCCGCATTTTTAGTTGGCATTGATAAATTTTTAAGATTATTAGTTAGAGAAGAAAACGCTGTAAAAAAAGCGATTGACCAGGTATTTGAATTTCAGAAAAATTATCTATCAAAACTATTAGCGCTTGATGCAAATATATTTTTAGGCGACCCGCTTGCATCAGCCAGTGTCATTTCGCCGGATATGTTTAAGAAATATGCATACCAGCCACTAAAAATCTTGGTTGATAAAATTAAAGACAAAGGTTTGATTGCTGGCATCCATATTTGTGGAGACACAAGACCAATAATTTCAATGCTTGATTCGTTACAAACAGATATATTAAGTGTTGAAGATATTACAGTAGCGACCAACACTACCAGAATGGGCGGGGTTTCAACCCAGACGATACTAAATGGAAACTTGTCAAAAATCAGAAAAGAAGTGCGGCAAGCAAAAAAAGGAAATCATATTATCATTGCAACCGCCTGCGATGTACCGCCCAAGACCAATCCAAAAAGTATTAAGGAAATGATTAGATATGCCCGGCAAGAAAACTAAAAGCGAAAAGTTAAGAACGAAAAACTATATTGGGTTAGCTTTGGACTTGGGCACAACCGTCATTAAGGGTTGTGCGATAGACTTAAAACAAGAAAAAATTATTGGAAAGACAAAGACTTATAATTTACAGAATGAATTTGGCAGTGATGTCTTAATTAGAATCAGTAATGCCTTGCAGGGGAAATATGAAATATTGCGGAGTTTGTTGCTTCAGAGTATTGATAAAATAAAAGATGAACTAAAAGTAAAAAGCCCTGATTTCATAGTTGTGGTTGGCAATACTGCAATGTTATCATTTTATCAGAATAAATCGGTCGCAGGACTAGCAAGATTTCCGTTTAAGAGCGAATTACACACTGAGAAAATAAAAATTACGGGTAAAACTTTTATGTTTCCAATTATCGGCAGTTTTGTCGGTGGCGATACGATTGCCGGTATATTAGCAAGTCAACTATTTTCACAAACCCCTAATCACCAATCCCTAACCCCAGCTTTATATATCGACCTTGGCACGAATGGTGAAGTCGCATTAATTACAAAAGGCAAGATTTTCGCCGCATCAACTGCAGCTGGTCCGGCATTTGAAGGCGTTGGAATAAGTTGTGGCAGCTTAGCAATTCCTGGTGCGATTGAGAGAGTTAGATATAATAAAGGTAGATTTATTGCTCAAACAATTAATAAAGCAGAGCCAGTTGGTATATGTGCATCAGGCATTATTGATATGTTAGCGCTTATGCTTAAACATAAATTCGTTGATTCGAGTGGGAAATTAATCAAGAGTTTAAACATTGCAGGTTTTTCGCTTAATCAAGCTGATATCAGAAAATTGCAGTTAGCAATCAGCGCAATCCACGCGGGCGTTAAAATATTAATCAATAAAGCCAACATAAAGACTAAAAATATTGATGAAATAGTAATTACCGGTGAGTTCGGTGCTAACCTTAACACCAAAGCATTAAAAGAAATCGGGATTATACCATCAAATATCAAGAAAATTCGGTTTGACAATGATTTGCCACTAAAAGGTGCGATAATGATGTTAAAAAATAAAAATATAATAAAGCAAATACAGGCAATTAAAGATGCAAGCAAGCACATCGAATTAGCCGCACAGCCGAATTTCCAGAAAATATTTGTTTCAGCAATGAGATTTGAAAAATGGAATTAATTTTGAAACCACGGATTAAACTGATTAGACAGATTTGTAAGAACCAGAATATAAATCCGTTAAATCCGTGGAATCAGTGGTTAAAATAATATGTCTTTAATTGGATACACCTGTTCGTATGTTCCGGTTGAACTTTTGAGTGCAACCGGTTTACAGCCTTACCGTCTTTTACACGGCAACACTGATTTATCACGGCGGGCAGAAAAACACATTAGAGTTGATGCCTGTCCAATGGTGAAATCGAATTTAAGTTATGTTTTAAATAATCAAGATAAGTTCAGAGTTTTGGTCGGTTCGACGGGTTGTGATATGTCGCGTCGGATGTTTGATATTATCGAAGAGACAACTGATATACCAACACTTGTGCTTAATAATCCCAGAACCGACCGACCAGAAATGTTTAATGATGAGATTGACTGGTTGGTAAAACAATTAGAAAATATATCAGGTATAAAATTATCGGATGATTTACTAGTAAAAGAGATTGAAAAATGGGAAAAGGAACGAGAGTTTTGCCGACAACTTGACAACAAACGGAGAGCGATTCCGTCTTTATTTTCTACAACGGAATTTCACAAAGTTGTAATGCATTATCATCAGGGCAATATTAATAATCATTTCGTTTCGGCTGATGAAACAAACAGTAAACCACGCGTGTATCTTTTGGGCAGTGCAGTTACGTACGAAGCGCATCCGATTCTAGCGATATTAGAGCAGGATTTGCGCATCGTTGGCGATTTTAATTGTGGGTTATCCAGATTTCTTAATATTAATATAACTGAAAATAATTTATCCGGTATAAAATCGGCTTATTACAATCAACCACCCTGCATTTTTAAAAGACCCAATGATAAATTTTACAGCTTCATTGAAAAACAGCTCAACGAATTTAAATGCAAAGGTATTGTTGCCTGGACTTTAGATTATTGCGACAATTACGAGTTTGAACTTAAGAAAATCGAGGGTTTTTTTAATCTACCGGTATTACGAATCAGAAGCGATTTCTCTTTTCAAAATCTAAGCCAGTTACGCACTCGAATAAAAGCATTTGCCGAGATGTTATAAAAATGAAACCACAGATTACACAGATTTTCACAGATTTTACTCCAAAGAAGATTACGCTCAAAGAATGGAGCAAACAATTTCGAGAACTGGATATGGATTTTATCAGCCAGTTTTTCTATTATAAAAATAATGACTGGGGTAGATATTTATTCCCGCCCGCAACTTTTATGGTTTATGGCGCGCGGCAATTAAAACACTTGAAATTCGACAACTCGCTCGCAGCACTCCGTCTCTGGGGTTTTATCTTTAACGAATCTGAGCGGTTGTTCCGGGCAAAACAGAGCAATAAAAAAGTGATTGCGGTTATGGGCGATTTGGGCGTGATGCCGATAATCATAATGTCTTTTCCTAACTGCATTCCGTTTTATCCGGACTGCACCTGGTGGACACCGTTCTTCAATGAGTCCAATGTGCTTTTAGACCGAGCCACAGAATTGGGCACGCCCGAGGCGAGCTGTTTTGTTCGGTCTGCGCTTGCCACATTTGACAAAAAAGCATATTTCCCTAAGCCGGATTTACTCTTTGCTTCAACCGGCGCATCGTGCGATGACTATTCCTGTATTATGCAGATGGTAGAAAATCTGGGGTATGAATTAAACTGGCTCGAAATTCCGTATCGAAGACATCCGGCAAAATATTTGACTGATGATTATAAAAAAACCGAGCAGGGCTTGGAATATCCGGCACGGTTTGAAAACTATCTTGCTCAAGAATACAAAATGGTCTGGGACAAAATGGCAGAACTGACTGGCATTAATGATATAAGTTTGCTTAAAGAAAATATTAAAAAGACTAACCAGTTACGGCGGCTGGTTAGCAAGATTAAAAATCTTGTTTATAAAGCCGACATCGCGCCATTTCCTGCGTTAGAAATGATGGTGATTGAGTTTGGCAACCTTTACGCATATGCTGATTTTGACGAGTGGTTTCACATTCTGCAGAATATTTACGAGACAATCAAGGAGCGGGTTGAGCAAGGTGTCGGGATATTAAAACCGGACGCAATACCAATTGCCTGGGTAATGCCGACTGCTGACCCGATATTATTAAACTTAGTCGAAGACATGGGCGGACGAATAGTCGCAACTGAATATGTGATTAATCAATCATTATATGAAATTGACGAGACAAGCGAGCCGTTTCACGCATTGGCAAAATCTTTTATGAACGCTTCTTTAATTGGTTCAACGGAAGAGCGGGTGCGACGGATAAAAGAACAAGTTGAGCAGGAAAAAGTTAAGGGCGTGATTATCACTAATATGCTGGGCGCTTCGCATTGCGCAACGGAAACCCGATTGATTGAAAAGATGTTAAGCAAAGTACCGGTGCTCTCGATTGATGTGCCTGCGCCATTAGGCATTACTGAGCAGATTAAAACAAGAATCGCAGCATTTATGGAAACGCTGAAATGAAACCACGAGATTAGATGTCGCTGTTCTCCATCAACGAAACGTCCACAAGATTGACACAAGAAAAAGAAAAAAATCTAGTGAAAATCTGCGTAATCTGTGGTTTAAAATGAAGTAATAAATGAAAGAATTGCTGACTTCAAGAGAACGATTCGGTTTATTGGTGATTGATGAACCGTCTGACCGATGCAATATTATGCCGCTTATCACATCGCATGCGGCAAAAGTTAAAGGCATAAAACTAAAAAATTATTATACAAGTGGCAAGGCGATGGCACAAACACAAATTGCCGCAATCGAGAGTTATGGTCACGATGCGATCTCGATATTTTCCGAGGTCGGCATAATTGCCGAGGCGATGGGCTCAAAGTTCGATTATCCAGATGATGATTTGCCTGTGCTCAAAATTCCAGCCCTGGCAGATACGAGTGTCGATGATTTGAAAATTCCGGACACTCAGAAAGACGGTCGGCTCAATGTTTATCTTGAGGCGATTGAATACGCTTATGATGCTTTGGGCGATAAGGTTCCGATTCTTGCGTATATTCCTGCCCCGTTTACAACAGCAATGATGCTCTCTGACCCGAACCATTTCCTGATTCAGATTTTACGAGAGCCCGAAAATATAAAAAAGATTATGGAAAAATCTTTGCAAGCGGCAATCGAATTTTCCTATGACATTATTGATGCGGGTGGTCTGCCGATTCTGGTTGACCCTTTGGCATCAGCCAGCGTAATCAGTCCTAAAATGTATAAAGAGTTTGCATTGCCTTACGAGAGACGGCTTATAGATTTTCTTCACCGCTATGACTTAGATATTATTCTACACATCTGCGGCAACACAGTTCCGATTCTTGATTTGCTTTTGGAAACCAATGCCGATTTAATCAGCATTGACCACGCTTCGCTTGACTTGGTTAATCAAAGGTTGTCGAATAAAATGCGAATTGTCGGCAATTATGATACATCAAAATTATTATTCTCATCAAAAGAAGATATTGCCAAAGAAGTAAAGGATATGGTAAAATTAGGAATGCAAGCCAAAAAGGGCTACATCGCATCAACCGGTTGTGAAGTACCGTTTCGCGCGCCACAGGAAAATGTCAAAGCATTTATCAAGGCAGCAAAAGCGGCAGCAACCATTGAAAATTAAATATGAAAAATAAAAAATTAAATACACATACTCTAAAATGTAAAAACTTCAGCTTACACAATATAGTTTTAAAG
>CAZXRM010000039.1:0-10648 GCA_964642595.1 uncultured bacterium | reverse complement strand
TACTTTGTAAAAATATTTGTTTTATAATAATTCGTGGCATCAAATTTATCCAGTCATTAATATCCCGAGATAAAAAATAAATAAATATTTATTAAATTTTAAAGATTTATTAATGGTGAACTAATGATTGATGACACAATAATCCAGAAACTGAACGATAAAGACCCAAGCATCAGAATCAATGCAATAATCAATCTGCACAAACTCGGTCTTGCCGATGCTTCAGAAACATTAATTTCAATGCTTGATGAGGATGATGCCGAATTGCGGCAGAGCATTATATCAACCCTGTTGACGATTGGAAAACCGGCAATCCCGTTTCTTATTGATGCCCTGCGCTTCCCCAATATCTTGGTTCAGAAAAGTGCTGCAAAAATACTGTCCGAAGTCGGCGATGCCTCAATCAGCGGTGATATTTTAAATTTGCTCAAAAACCCCAACAGCACTGTGCGCGCCGTCGTACTTGAAGTTTTAGGTGGCATTAAAGATTTTTGGTCAATTGCTTATATCCGGGAATTCATCAGTGACCCGGAACCAAATGTCCGTGCCACTGCGGTTCGGGCGTTAGGTAACCTTGAAGACAAATTATCAATTGACTTGATAATGTCCTTATTGACCGATAACGATGTCAATGTTCGAATTGCGGCAATTGAATCATTAAACAAATTCAGTGAAGCGAGAGTGTGTGACGCACTCTGGCAGGTAATCGAACGTGATGACAATCAAAAAGTAAAAGATACCGCACTTCTCTCTTTGAAAAATATCGGCGAAAAAATATTGAAACCCTACGAAAATTCATTCACTTCTAATGATGTCTCGGTCAGGTCAAAAATACTTCAGGAATTATCGGCTTTCGGCAGAACTGTTTTAATACCTCTTATTGATTTTTCTAAACATCACAGCCCGTCCGCGCGCGAAATTTGTGCGGAAATCTTGGGTAATATCGGCGATAACCTTGCAACCCGTCGATTAATCGAGTTGACTAATGACACTGAACAAAGTGTCCGTCTCGCCGCAATTACTGCTTTGGGAAAAATCAAATCTGAAACTGCGCTGCGCCATCTAATTTCTATCTTAAAAAATCCGAACCCGATTATCTCTTCTTCTGCGTCTCAATCATTAACCAAAGCCGGCAGAGATGTCGTTAAGTTCCTGCCCGGTCTTATTTCAGAACAGGATTTAAATACGCAAATTTTAATGTCTCAATTAATCGGTAATTTGGGTGACCCGGATGTTGTTTCAATCCTTGCTGAACACCTTCATACTCCTCAAATGTGGTTACGAAGAGCTCTATGTAATGCGCTGGGCGAAACAAGAAATCCACTCGCCGCTAACGTCCTGATTGAGCAAGGTGTAAATGACTCAGAAACATTGGTTCGCACCGCCGCTGTTAAAGCACTCGGTAAATTAAAGGTCACGGTCGGTATCAATGCATTGATTAATGCATTACACGACAAAGAAGAAACAGTTCAATTAGCCGCAATTGAAGCATTGGGTGAAATGGGTGAATCAAGTGTCGGCTCGTTTTTAATTCCCTATCTTTCTGCTAATTCTTTCAGTTTAAAAATTTCTGCGATTCGAGCGCTTACTCGTCTTAATTACTATGGAGCAATACAAATCCTTAAAAGTCTGGCCCGTCCCTGGCCTTTTGGAAAAGAATCCGATGAAATTAGAAATGAAGCGCGGGTTGCATTAAAAAAACTCGTATACGAATTTCAAATGAGTAAACCGGGATAATCACGACTCATATTTCTCCTTATCTATTTTACCACGAACCTGTCCCGCACCATTGAAAATCGGTGCGCAGATGCACAAGAAGACACGAATAAAAAATTAGTGTTTATTAGTGTTAATTCGTGGCGATGACTTCTATTTATTTCTGATAATTTCCAGTAAACCAAGTAATTTAGCAAGTGGTAATCCAACCACATTATAGTAACAACCTTCGACCTTCTCAACAAAATAACCGGCTTTACCTTGAATCCCGTAGGCGCCGGCTTTGTCATACGGCTCTTTGCTATTCAGATATTTTTCAATATCTTGCTTTGACAACTTACGAAATTTAACTCTGGTTGTCTCAAATGTTTTTATCGAATAGCCGCCCGGTTTTCTCAATATAAAAATACCGGAAATAACCTTGTGTTTATTATTATTCAGACAATTCAATATCTTTCGGGCATCTCTTCGGTCAACCGGTTTTCCAAGAATTTTATTATCAATTACAACAACTGTATCAACTCCGATTATTATTCCTCTTTTTACTTTATGTTCAACTGACCTTACTTTGTCTTGAGCCAAAGTCATTGCTAACCTTTGCGGATTAATATCAGTTATTTCCTCAGTAACATCCGGCGTCAATGATTGAAATTCAATGCCGGCTTTTTTTAAAAGCGTTTTTCTTCTTGGCGATTGCGATGCAAGATAAATTATTGTATTATTCATCATTCGAGTGGTAAAACGAAACCTAAAAGACCTTTGCCGACTGCAACATCCGGAATCTTTTTAATCCGCACTTTAAAATCATAAGCCCATTGCGAGCCAAATCGGTTAATATTAACAATTGCTTCCCAGCAGTGCAAATCTTTCCAGATTGACAAATTGTAATCGGTGATGCGGTTCTCGATAAAATTATAATTGGTCGCAAAATCGAATCTCCACCCGACCGGTGCAATACCAATTACGGCATTGAGCATATTGGCTTGGCTGGAAAGCCGCGAAAAACCGTCCGAACTTGCGGTATAAAAATGATTCAGCGTAAAATTCAATCCTAAATCTTGCATTCGGATTGTATCTCTTTTTGTATATGAATAATTAAAACTGTTATTAATTGACAATGCCGAAATCCTTGCCTGGCGGATTGGTCTTTTTCCCCATGGATAAGTAAAGCCGACATTGGTTGTCCAGTGCACATTGTTTCTATTTATTAAATATAAATCAGAATTTACTGATAGCGGTGATAAAATCTTTTCTTTGATATCATAATTTGACTGCAGAACAAGATTAGCAAAATCCTTTTTCTCGTTCGATTTGTTTATTTTACCTTGAAAAAAGTTGTTCAATGAAAAACTGACGTTTGCTGACTGGGGATTGGTATCCAATCTCGGAATTCCCCAGGTTGAATATTGTTTTGTTGCCGGAATCAAAGACAGACCGATATTCGGGGTAACCCGATGTAATATATTATCAATGCCAAAATTATTTATTCCGAACAAACGGTACAACGTCATATTGGAATTAAAATCAAAATTATAAAGAACTGACGATGCACGCGTATCTTCATTAAATGAAATTGATTGACTGTACCTGATTCCTTCGGAAATATTCAATGCCTGAAAAATTGTCTGGGAAGACGAAATGCCGGTGCTGGCATTAAAAGTCTGTGATTTAGTTTCGCTGAAGCCGATAATTTCATCCCTGACCGCCCGATAACTCAGACTGACCGGCAAATCAAATACACCCAGAAATGTACGGGGATTGGATATTCCGAAACGACCGCTTGCTAACCGCACCTCAACATTCTCTTTCTGGGGATTTGCAAAACTCGAATCATATTTAGTAGTGGCATTAGTAAAACTGACGCCTGGTGTCAGACTCCAATTATTTATTAAAGGAATGCGGTAGAAATTTATTGACAAACTCGGAAATTTCCAATCAAGAATTTTCTTTTCAAAATCCTGTCTCCGTTCAGTCAAAAGCGAGAACCGTCCGATATTGGTAAAATCACGATTTATTGAGACCTGGGAATATACTTCCTTTTTCAACCATTGCGCCTGGTTTTCCGCATAATCGGGCAGATAGTTCTGGTCACTCTGAATATCAATATATGCCTCCAGGTTGGATTGAAATAAAAACCGCGAGCGGTGCTGTCCGTTAAAACTATATCGCCCGCGTTTTGTATCAAGTTCGTATATATAAGAACCGAGAAATTGGCCACGGGCATAAGGATTGACAATATAAATACCTTCGATTTTCGGCTGGAATCCTTTCTTTTCCATCACATCAAGCATAAAAGTCATATCCGCATAATCATTAATAACCAGATAATAAGCAACACCTTTGGCATACCGTCCTTCGATATTGGATTGTCCGAACTTAAATGGCAAAAGTCCTGACTTGCGGTTTTTGCTAATTGGGAAAAACCAGAACGGCGCAACCGCACAGGGCACGCCGTGAATTTTCATCACGATATTCTGGGCAATCGCGGTATTATCCAACAATATTTTTGACTGGGTCGCAAAAAAATAGTAATGCGGCGGGTTATGGTCGCAGGTTGTGTAATAACCGTCAAGAATCTGCAGGGTTTTTTCTTTGATTAACCATATCTGCTGACCGTTGACAAATCCGTTTTCGACTGTCGTGTTTGCTTTCTGCATAAACCCGCGTTTGGCATCAAGATTATAATATAAAGTAATCCCATCAACTTTTTCCGTGGCAGTCAGAAATTTGACATTTTTAAATGCGCTCAATATTTTACTTTTTATATCATATTCAATCGAATCCGCATTGACTTCGATATCCTGATAACTAACGGTTGCCGAATCGAGCAGCACGATCCGGTTCTCTTTCGGATAATAGACAATATTTTTACTCGAATAATTGACGATTTTCTGTGTCGTGTCAGTCTGGGTAATGACGAGCAGTAGTAGATTTAATATTACATTCATATCTTGTTAATCGGGCATTGCTCACATTTCGGTTTGGTGCGGCAAAAATCTTTGGCTAATTTCACCAGCAAAGCGTGATATTCCTGATAGATGTTTTTTGATTTCGGCAGATTCGACATAAAAAATCTTTGAATTTCGCTGTATTTACTATTTCTGTCAATCAGATGATGGCGGCTGAAAATTCTTCTGGTATAAGCATCTATCACAAAAACCGGTTTATCTAAAGCATAAAGCAGAATCGAATCCGCAGTCTCTTGCCCGATGCCGTAAACCTGCAGCAACTCTGCTCTTAACTCCTGCCATCGCTTTTTTTTCATCTGACTTAAATTTCCATTGTACTCTTTTAATAAAAAATCAATGACCGCTTTTAATCGTTTTGCCTTGATTTTATAAAATCCCGATGCGCGTATCAATTTGCCAATCTGTGAGACCGGCAGTTTAGATAATTTCTTGAGGTCAATCAATCTTCTCTTTTTCAAATTACTAACTGCTTTCTCAACATTTTGCCAAGCGGTATTTTGAGTTAAAATCGCCCCAATGATTATTTCTAGTTTTGAATCGGCTGGCCACCAATGCTGTGTCCCGTAAAAATCATAGAGCGTCTGATAAATTTTAGATACTCTTATGCTTTTTTTCTTGCTATCCGCCATCAGCAATATGCTATTAGCAATTTAACTAAAATCCTTCAATTGTCTTATAGTCCGGATTTTGAAACTCAAGTCCCGGTTGAGCGATTCTATGATACTTACAGGATTCTTTCGGCTCAGTGCCGGCAATAAAAACTTCATCCCGGGTTTTCGGGCATCTTGGTATTGCCAGATAG
Organism: uncultured bacterium; assembly: GCA_964642595.1. Classification (GTDB taxonomy): domain Bacteria; phylum Hydrothermota; class Tepidihabitantia; order Tepidihabitantales; family CAIPLT01; genus CAIPLT01. Next base: position 5,161 of record CAZXRM010000039.1, on the reverse strand, counting down.
CCGGTCAAATCGCAAACCGGAACGGTCACAACGCTGTCTGGTCTGGAAAAATCCGCGCCGGAAAGCGATGATGAAATACCGTTCATAAAATCCGCCCAGATTGGTGCGGATATTCCACCGCCGGTCGCACCGCGAAATATCGTCTTTTTCTGGTCATAACCAACCCAGACTCCGCAGCTCAAATCCGGTGTAAACCCGACAAACCAGGTATCGGTGTAATCATCGGTTGTGCCGGTTTTACCCGCGGCTGGATAAGAAAATCCCAATTTACGGATTGCATAAGCGGTTCCTTCATTAATTACGCTTTTCATCATATCGGTCACAACATAAGCCACATTCGGATTAATCACTGCTTGGCTTTCAATCGCATTTTCCTCCAGCACATTTCCGTCATTATCTACAACCTTTAAAATCATAATCGGTTTGGTGCGGTAACCTTCATTAGCCAAGACTCCAAAAGCGCTGGTCATATCAATGAGCGTCACATCGGACGAACCGAGCGCCAGTGAATAAACTGGCTGTAATTTACTGATTATTCCCATCGCATTTGCATACTGCACGACATTTTCTGGACCGATTTTACTGATTAACCGGACTGCGACAACATTGCGTGACAATGCCAGAGCCCGTCTCAAAGTCATTTCACCCATAAATTTATGGTCAAAATTATGCGGCGAGTATGGTTCTGGCACTCCGGGAATTCTTATTGTTAATGGTTCGTCTTGTTCCAAATCAGCTGGTGTAAAACCCTGGTTAATCGCAGTCGTATAAACAAACGGTTTGAATGCCGAACCCGCCTGTCGTTTTGCCTGCATTGTGCGATTAAACTGGCTTTGATTAAAATCCCGACCACCGACCATTGCCCGCACATAACCGGTTTTCGGGTCAATCGCAACCAAGGCACCCTGCAAATAATTTGGTTTGGCTAATGTATCATAACTGGCAATCGTATCAAACTTTGACTTTCGATGTGATAATTTATAGTCAACTTCGATTCTGCTCAGATTATCCTCGATTGCCTTGTTCGCATTTCGCTGCATATCAATATCCAAAGTCGAGTAAATTGTCGCCCCGCTTTTGTAAATAAAATCATCTCCGTATTTGTTAGCAAGATATTTTCTGATTTCTTCGACAAAATACGGCGCTTCATTCCGAAATCCTATTTTCGGCATCACACCCAAAGGCGCGGCTAAAGCATTGTCCATTTCCTGCTGAGAAATCTTTTTTGATTTATACATTATCTTTAAAAACATATTGCGCCGTTTCAATGCCGCAGACGGATTAACATAAGGTGAATAATACTGCGGTGCTTTGGGCAGAGCCGCAATCAAGGCGCATTCGGGTAGAGTTAAATCTTTAACTGACTTATTGAAATAAACTTTTGATGCTGCTTCAACTCCGTAAACACCCTGTCCAAACCAAACCTGATTCAAATACAATTCCAGGATTTCATCTTTCGAATATGTTCTCTCCAGTTCAAATGCCACCAGCATTTCTTTGAATTTTCGGGCAAAACTCTTTTCCTGCGTCAGAAACATATTTCTTGCCAATTGCTGGGTAATCGTGCTTGCGCCTTGTGCCTTGCGCATTGATTTAAGATTATAGAAAGCCGAGCCGAAAATCCGTATGATATCAATGCCCCAGTGCGAATAAAACCGTTTGTCCTCAACCACAATCAAAGCGTCTTTTAAGTGCTCGGGAATCTGGGCTAACGGCACTGGTGTTCTACGCTGCTGATAGAACTCACAGACAAGTCGTCCTTGGCAGTCAAGAATTTTACTTGATGCTGTCGGCTGAAAATCCTTAATCTCTTCTGCCGACGGTAAATTAGCACTCAACCGGACATAAGCGGCAAAACCAATCCCGACAATAAAAGCAATTAGGGCAACGATAATATAAATAAAAACTCTAGGTTTTTTTTCAGGCACTGTTATTATTGATATTAAAAATTAAAAACCAAAGATTAAAAACACATACCAAAAACAAAAATATGTTCGTTGTTTTTAAGTTTTTAATTTGTGTTTTTAGTTTTTTATATTTCATTTTTAATTTTGAATGCAATTATGGTGTTAACCGGTACCGGTCTCTTGGAAATAGCGATGCTTCCCTAATATTTTTCAGATTCAAAATCTGCTGCGTCAATCTTTCTGCACCGATTGCAAGTCCGCCGTGCGGGGGCATTCCATAACGGAAAATCTCAAGATAGAACTCGAAATTTTCCGGTTTCAGTCCGAATTTGACCATATTATCAATCAGCATCTGGAAATTATTTATTCTCTGACTGCCGGTCGTCACTTCCAATCCTTTGTACAGCAAATCAAAACCGCGCGTCAAACCGGTTCCGTCCGGCATTGTGTAAAACGGTCTGCCTGACGCTGGATAATAAGTAATATAAACAAAATCTGAATCAAACTCCTTTTTCGAATACTCGCATATCAGCCGCTCACCTTCCGGGTCTAAATCATTTTCGGTTTCGATTTTCTTATTGAAATTATCCCGGATGATTTTAATCGCATCACCCAGTTTAATCTGTGGAATTGCTTTTATGTCCGGTAATTGGACATTATGTGTTTTTAGTTCTTCGGCGCAGTTCTTTCTAATCTGCTCAAAAACATACTGCAACAAGCGGATTTCCTCATTAATCACATCCTGCTCAGATTCGATAAAACCCATTTCAAAATCTAAACTCAGGTATTCGTTAATATGCCTTGAAGTTGCATGGTCTTCCGCGCGGTAAACAAAACCGACTTCAAAAACCCGCTCATAACCCGCACCAACCATCATCTGCTTGTAAAACTGCGGGCTTTGAGCTAAATAGGCGGTCTGTTCAAAATACTGAATTGGAAAAAGATTGGTCCCGCCTTCGGTGCCGGCTGAAATAATTTTAGAAGTATGCATCTGCAAAAAACCGTCCTGTCGCAGAAAATCAGCGAATGACCGCACGATTTCGGCTTGCACACGGAAAATGCTTGAAAGTTCGGGATTGCGTAATGAGAATGGACGGTGGTCGAGAATCGAATCAATTTTAACATTAGTCAGTTCGGTTGCCCGGTTCACTTCAAACGGCAAAGGCGACTGTGCTTTTTCCATCAAGTCAATTTTCAGCACTTCGACCTCTACCCCGTTCGGCGCTTGTTTCTCAAGTTTCGGTTTGCCGTAAATTGTGACAACGCTTTCCCGTTCCACATTTGAAATATCAATCTCTTTGTTTAAAATAATCGTCTGGACAATTCCGGTTCTATCGCGCAGTATCAAAAACTTAATCTTGCCTAAAGGACGGATTTGATAAACCCAGCCCTGTAATTTAATCTCTTCGCCAATATGATTTTTAACATCAGAAACTAAAGTTCTATTCATAAAAAAAGCATACCTAAAAAACTCCCAAAAGTCAAAGGTGAAATATGAAAATGCGAATAAGACGAATGATTGCAAATAATTCGAATAATTCGAATCTTTTATTCGTCTCTATTCGTGAAATATGAAAATTTATCATTGACTGATACTATTATGATGCTATATTATACTTAATGATACTTAGAATTATTAAAGACAAGATTACCCGTCAGGAACTTGAGCAAATTGCCGTACAGACTTTTGGTGAACTAGTAAAAGCGGTAGTTTATGTGAAAAAAAATATCATGGCAATCGGTGGCGAATTACATTCTGATGAAGAGTCGGTTTTGCTCGAAACAGGTTCCGAACAAGAAAATTTATGGGGAATCAACCTCTATCCAAAAGAACCATTGGAAAAATGGATTGAATTTGATTCTGTTATCAATATTCGACCTTCCCAAAGCAATCGCTCCCGCGGTATCGAAAATTCGGGCATGAGAGAAAAAATAGTGCAAATTGTTAATTCGCTGGTTAAATAACAAATGGCATACCTACATAAAAAACTCGCATCTGGACGTTGGCATGAATTTACGCTTATTGAGCAAATGGCAAACATCGGTGCGGAAATAAGCCGTGCTATATCATGGAAAGTAAAAGGCGACACACTCCGTAGTCTATGCGCAATGGAAAGAGGATTAGAACTTTTTGACTTAACAATTGCCGATAAAAGATGGAAACGCCGGCTAAAAGAAATTACCCGAACCAGAGAAGTAGTCTGTGATTATTTTTATGGGGATAACATTTTCGAGTCAACCCAAGAATCAATTGATAAATATTTTTTACACTTCGCACTTGCCGCAAGAAATAAAAAATAGCATTTCATTTAAGTTTTGAATTGCAATTTTGAGTTTTAACCTTTGAGTTTTGAGTTATTTTCCCGAGTCCCAAACTAAATTTCATACCTGATTTTACCTTTGATTTGATATATAATTTTATGCGTCTTTTGATGCTTGACGACATATTAAATGGCAAACTGCTTGTAAAACATGATGGCAAAATAAACGATTTTCGACTTGTCAATTTAGACACCGTTTTTCCAATCAAATTAGCCGTCTATTTAGAAGTCAAAAATCCAGTCAAACTGGACGACTTAAAAGACCCCCCGCATAATGTGGTACATACTACAGACGCCAGCCCGTCACTACACCCGGACGGGTTTTAAGAATTTTGAAACCACGAGATTACATCCGAATCGGATTTCGGTTTATTGAAAAGAAGACCGAATCGGTCACAGATTAACACAGATAAGAACTTTATTTAAACACCGAAATGCACCGAATTTCACTGTGAAGAAACATCAATATTCAGTGTTATTCAGTGATGTTCAGTGTTTATTAAATCTTTTTCTGCGAACTCTGTGTTCTCTGCGATGAATCTTTTCCTAAATATCAAAGAGCAAAATTACACAACTTTGTCATTCTGAGCTGGAAGCGAAGAATCTCGGTCTTTGCATAGACAATAAACTACAATGAAGTCTGAGACCCTTCGCGTTCGCTCAGGGTGACATTATTACGCAATTTCATTTGTTATTCAGTCATTTGAAATTCATTAGAAATTTCTAACATTAGTGCTATTATACCATAAAATAGTCAATTTGTCAAGGATAAAGTTGTTGAATTGATGGGTTATGAGTTAATGAGTTGTTAAGACAAGAATCTTTTATAACCCTGCCCCACACAATTAAAAATCGGTGTGTGGGTTTTTCTTAAATTACTGTTGCTACTAAGTCAAGATGTTAAATAATTACTAAGTGAAATGTTAAATTGCA
>CAZXRM010000038.1:0-10968 GCA_964642595.1 uncultured bacterium | reverse complement strand
CCGATGTATTCAATCAAGTCAATCACCCGGCAGGTATAACCATATTCATTATCGTACCAGGCAAAAACCTTAACCAAAGTTTTATCGGTCACATTGGTCAAAGCCGAATCAAAAATTGAAGAATACGGACTACCGGTAAAATCAATTGATACCAACGGCTCGGTCAGATATTGAATATACTTTTTCATCGGACCGGCACAGGCTTTCTTGAATGCGGCATTTACTTCTTCTTTGGAAGTGTCTTTGTCAACATCGCAGGCAAAATCAATCATCGAAACATCCGGGGTCGGCACGCGGATTGCGCTGCCGTCAATTTTTCCTTTAAGTTCCGGGAAGACTATCCCAATCATCTTTGCCGCGCCGGTTGAAGTTGGAATCATTGACATCGCGGCCGCCCTTGCCCGTCTTAAGTCCTTGTGCGGCGCATCTAAAATTCTCTGGTCATTGGTGTAAGCGTGAATTGTCGTCATATAACCGCGTTTAATCTTGAAATTCTCATGCAGAACTTTTGCTATCGGCACAATACAATTAGTCGTGCAGGATGCATTCGAGATAATGTGGTCAGTTTTTGCATCATAAATTGACTCGTTAACACCCATCACGATTGACTTGACTGGCGTGTCACCTTTAGGCGGTGCTGTGATAATTACTTTTTTCGCTCCGGCATCCAGATGTGGTGTGCACTTTTCATAAGATGTAAATTTGCCACTGGCTTCAATCACAAAATCAACTCCTAAATCTTTCCAGGGCAATTTCGACGGCTCTTTTTCGGCAAATGCTTTGATTTCTTTGCCGCCGACTAAAAACGAATTGTCCAGAACTTCGATTGTCTCTGGTATAATTCCGTGAACCGAATCATATTTATAAAGATGAGCAAGAGTTTTGGTGTCGAACAAGTCATTGATTGCAACAACTTCGATGTTCTTACTTTTCATTCCCAGCCGTAAAACTAATCGGCCGATACGGCCAAAACCATTAATACCAATTTTAATTGCCATTATTCCTCCAACAAACTAAATTTAATTTGATTTTCATAATTATTGATTGCTGCTGACCGATGCGGTCTTCCCGCATAATTGACAGTATAGCAATAAAAAAGGGCAGTGTCAACCCCGCACCAACTTGTCGGGGACGCAGATTGACCGGATTTTTTTGATATCGGGATAGATAAATCTGCGATTATCTGCGTCCTTTTTTAAGAAATCCGTATCGAATGTAAATCTCTTTAATCGGCATTTGACAGCGTTCTGTGTTCTGTTATTCTTGACATAAGTATCTTTTAATGTATCATAAGTATATCATAACTTATGGAGGCAATATGAAAAAATATATTTTGTCATTATTGTTTTTAGTGCTTTGTATTTCTCTTTATGGTCAGGTTGACACGGTCTGGACCAGAAGATGGTCAAGCGCGGTTACCGGCGGTTCGGATTATGCTTATGGTTTAGCCGTTGATGACAATGGTAATGTTTATGTAACGGGTTCGAGTGATTATTTGGGTTCAAACCCTGAATTATTAACAATAAAATATAATTCTTTAGGTGATACGGTTTGGACTCGGGTTCCGGCAAGAACCGGTTCGCAGATGTCGCGCTCAATCGCGGTTGGACCATCACGCAATGTTTATATTACTGGTTACACAATGGAAAACGGTCACGGTGATTATATTACGGTCAAATATCGTCCGAGTGGCGAAGAAGCCTGGGTCAGAATTTATTCAAGTTCTGGTTCTCGCTATGACTTTGCCCGGAAATTAGTTATTGATGCACAGGAAAATGTTTATATTTCCGGTTATAGCCAGGAGCCGAATTCACGCTATACGCATGCTACGGTAAAGTATGATTCGGCGGGCAATCAAATCTGGTCAAAACGAGACAGTTTTGGCGGAGCCGGCAGTCTTAGTTATCCGGCTGACTTAATCCTTGATAACAATAACAATCCTTGTATCGTATCCAAAACCGCGACTACCAGTCAAGGCACCGATTATGTCATCGCTAAATACAGTACATTGACCGGCGAAACTTTATGGGTTAGGACTTTTAATGGTCCAGCCAGCGGTGCGGATGATGCGCGGGCGATTGTATCGGACAACCAGGGAAATTTATATGTAACCGGAATGACCGCTGGTTCTGGCACCGGCAATGACATTACCACGATAAAATTTAATTCTTCTGGTGTTTTGCAATGGCAGAGAACTTATACTAATCCAGATACAAACGCAACTGATGCCGGATATTGGATTGCGTTAGATAATTTCAATAATGTTTATGTCTGTGGTAGTTCTTATGGAACGGCTGGTGCGAATTCTGATTTAGTTCTGATTAAATACGATGCCTCCAATGGCAATGAACAATGGGCGGCACGATATAATGGTCCGGGTGGTTATGATTTGCCGATTGAAAAGGACGGACAAAAAGGAATGGCACTTGACCATAATGGCAACATCTATATCTCCGGAACCAGTCGGCAAGCCGGTTCAACCAACGAAAACGACTATGTAACAATTAAGTATAATCCGAACGGTGTTGAACAATGGGTTGCCCGCTATGACTGCGCGGATAGTTTTGAAATTGCATGGTCAATGGATGTTGACAACGCAAATAATGTCTATGTCACGGGTCGGAGTGTTGCGCCAATCAGTTACTATGATTGTTTAACAATCAAATATGGACAGGTGAGCGCGATTGAAGAAGACCGCAAACCGCTTTCCGCGAACCATTTGTCGCTGGAAGTGTATCCTAATCCGGCAAAGTCGTTCTTTACAATCCGCGGATTACGGATAATGGATTATTCTACTATTAAACTATTTAATATTAGCGGTAAGATTGTGAAAGAAGTAAGATGCAAGAAGCAAGATGTAAGAATTTCTATAGATGACATTAAAAACGGTGTATATTTTGTTAAAGTCAACGATAATATATTAAACCAAAAACTGATTGTAACAAAATAAAAATTTAGCAGGACACACTTACATAAACCATAACCCGGTTAATACTGGTAGGCAATCTACTAACCGTATCGCTTTGCAGCCTGATAAACATTCTGATAGATAATCGAGTCAGTACCTTATTCGGCAATCGAGTTGACCATCAAGATTGCAATCTATCGGTCAGTCGAATTGACTGTCTAATCCACAGTCCATTAGACAGTGGGGGGGCTTATCCCGAAAACTGCGAAATAAACTGCCGAGTAAAATGTTTAGATGATTATTTAGCGAACCAAATACGGTCCCGGATGTAAAAAATTGGCGTCTAATTTAACTGCTTAGTGACTTTTCTAAATTGATTTCTTCTTTTTTAATAGCATTAATGCTTCGCTTGCCACATAAAATGAACCGGTAATGACCAATGGAGCGTTTTCTGAAAACCGGTTTAAAGCATCTTTTACTGAATTGGTTCTGATAAATGGAATGTTGAATTGACTCACAATTTTAGCAATCTCGCCACTTGGAATTGCCCGCGGATTGTCTGATTGAGTCAGGATAAATCTGCTTGTAACCGGCGACAAAATCTTAAACATCTTTTTAACTAATTTGCCCGAACTTGCACCAAAAATGATAATGGCTTTCTTTTTTATAATATTTTTAATTACATCAGATAGTGCTTGAACCGATTCTGGATTGTGCGCGCCATCAACTATTATCAACGGTTTCTTTGAGACAACCTGACAACGGGCAGAAATTTCGGTAGTCTCTATTCCCTGTTTTATTTTACGGTCATTGATTCGTGAGTCTTGCTTTTTCAGATAATTTAAAACTGTTAAACCAGTACAAACATTTTCAACCTGGTGCCTGCCGATTAAATTTATTTCAAATTTTCCAGTATTCTCAAGATAAAATTCTGTGCCGGATAAGTCGGTCTTTATCTGTGCTGGTTTAATAACTTTTTCAACTTCTAAATATTCACTTCTATTTGCGTTGGCGATTGATTTGATTGTTTTTAAAGCATTCGACCGTTGCTTGCCGATGACCACAAAACTTTTATCGTGGATTATACCCGCTTTTTCTTTGCTGATTTGTGTCAGGGTTGTTCCCAGAAGATTGGTATGGTCATATCCGACTCTGGTTATCACTGAAATTTTCGGTTTGACAACATTGGTTGCATCCAGCCGTCCACCCAAACCGACCTCCAACACTGTGTAATCAACTTTCTTTTCCAAAAAATATAAAAAGCTAATCGCAGTTAATGCTTCAAAGAATGTAATATTAAACTTTTGAGCTGGTTTTTTTATCTTGTTTGCCAACCGGTTTAAATCTTGCCGTGATATCTCTTTGTTATTGACTTTTATTCGCTCCCGTAGAGATAAAATATGGGGTGAAGTAAATAAACCGGTTTTTAATTCGCACCTGCGCAAACCGGCTTCTATAAACGCTGCGGTTGAGCCCTTGCCTTTGGTCCCGGCAATCAGAATAACATTTGACAATTTTTCTTGCGGATTGCCGATTGTTTTCAAAAATCGGCGAAAATTGGCAAGTTTGAAATTGTAATCAAATGTTCTAATCCGCTCGAAATCAATTAAAGAATTAAGAAATATCTCTGCATTCATCAGTTTAATTTTTTACCACGAATAATACGAATTAAACAAATTACATAAATAATATTTTTTATTCGTGGCATTCGGGTAATTTGTGTAATTAGTGGTAATATTTCTTTTTATGCCCCAAAACCTAACAGCAATTCGGCTTCACAGGCCAAATCTTCGCCGATAAAAATTTTCCCTTGTGCTTTAGCAATTTTACCTTTTAAATTGACGATTTCACAGAATATTTTTAACTGGTCACCCGGTCTCACTTTCTTGCGAAACCGTGCTTTTTCAATTCCTAAAAAGAGTGGTAGGTTGTCTGGTGTTGTTTCTTTAAGACCAAAAAGTTTTGCAATCAATATCCCGGATGCCTGTGCCATTGCTTCAATCATAATTACACCGGGCATTATCGGATAGCCGGGAAAATGCCCTTGAAAGAACGGCTCGTCAACTGTCACATTTTTGACCGCTTCGATTTTTTTCTCGGTATAATTCACTACCCGGTCAATAAACAAAAACGGATAGCGGTGCGGTATAATCTTTTTAATTTCGTCAATTTCCATTATCGCTCCTTTTTGATTAGCCACGAATGCACACTAATAGACACAGACAAAAAACATGCAGAAGAAAAATTAGTGTTAATTCGTGTTTATTCGTGGCAAACTCCTTATTATTTTCCCCGGATTGTCTTGAATGCCTGCTGAAATTGTCCGCCCAATGATTGTTTCAACTCTTCACTTCTTGCCGCATCACCCGAGCCCTGATATATCGTCTTGGAATTTATCGGGTCAATGACTTTCAAGGTAAAACTAATCTTTTTTCCTTGTTGAGAAACCGTACCTAAAACAATGTAATCGGCTTGAAGCATTCGACCAATCGAATTTCCGTCATCATCCGTAATCTGGCTGGTGAGCGAAATATTCCTTGCCAGGAGTGCGTTATTCACATCAGTGGTAGTGGTTAATCGGGTTTTGGAAAAACTTTTAATAATGTCAATGATTGCCGAGCGCATATCCGTGCCAATATGCTCTTCCTGCGCTTCGGAATTCTGTTCAAAAACCGGGAAGACCGCAAACACAATCTCTTTTTCTTTGTCTTTATCTTTGTCTCCGGCTTGAGGCGGTTCAATACTTGGCGCGTACTCTTTGTTTAATTCGTCCAGCACCATCTGCGTCAAATCCAAACCGCTTTGAGCATAGACAATCTTTGATTCCGAAGCATCGAATATCAGATTGAACCCTTGTTTTACCGCAATATTTTGGACTGTTGTCTGGATTTTTTGAACAATCGGTGTTATCAATTCTCGGTTCTTCTGTTCGACTTTTCCGCCCTTGCCCCAGATATCTATGGTATAATCATCGTAATCTTTCTTAAGACGGTTGATTTCAATCTGTTTCGCCTGCTTACCCTGTTCTGAAAGCATCAACTTCTGCCCGTCAAATTCCTTTTGTCCATTATCATATAATACTTTCAGGGAATCGGAGTTCTTTTTATACTTATTAAGTTCGGTTTCCAGGGCACGCTGGGCATCAATTGCCGTGCGATAATTCTTTAAAATATAGTCGTTATCAATATAACCGATTTTCTGCTCCTTGGCTGCCTGCAACGGAGCAATCATTAAAGACAAGCAGCCAAATGCGATAATTAAATATTTCATCATTCCTCCTCGCCTCGCTGAGTCGAAGCGGGCATCTCGTTAATAGCCAAGAGTAAATTGCTAATAGCCATTTTGTATAAATGTCCTTTTTGATAATGTTCGTTTTTAGGCAGATTAATACGAATATAATTGTCCGTCATGCCTGTCGAATTTTCTTCAACCAGAACATCAAGCGTTTTGCCGATAAACTGCTCTCGAAACACCCGTATTTTTTCCGACCGTATTTGCCGCATAATCCGAACCCGTTCTTTTTTTATTTCGGGTTTGACATTATCGGGCAATTTAGCCGCTTCCGTGCCCGGTCTTAACGAGTACGGAAAAACATGTAGATAGCCAAACGGCAACTCATTAATAAATTTCTGCGTATTGCTAAACGCAAGTTCATCTTCATAAGGAAACCCGACGATTACATCTGTGCCGATATTTATACCGGGAATTTTATTGTATATCTTTTCGATTAATTTACGATAATCATCTGCTGTATATTTTCTTCGCATCGTCTTCAGAATACGGTCGTCACCGGATTGCAATGGAATATGTAAATGGCGACAGATGTTTTTAGATTTAAACAAATCGAGTAGTTCGTCGGTTATCGTATCCGGTTCGATTGAACTCAGCCGAATCCGATACGAGTCGCCATTCAGTGATTCGATAAGTTGTGATAATGAATAGCCAATATCTTGACCATAATAACCGAGATTTAAACCGGTCAGCACAATCTCCTGATAACCAAGGTCAGTCCAATGATTGATTTCATTTTTAATTTTCTGCGGAGTAACTGACATTGGCTTGCCGCGGATTATCCGCGCGATGCAATAACTGCAATTATTCGAACAACCATCCTGAATTTTTATCATTGGTCTTGACCGCGATATTAGTGCTGTATCACCACTTTCGCTTTCCAGTAATTTAATTTTCTCGGATTGAGTAATCACCCCAGCAATACCCGTTGTTTCAAGCATTTTCTCTTTTTCTAAAGTTGCCAGACATCCGGTCACAATGACCTTTGAACCTCCAACCTCTGAACTTTTAATCTGCTGTCTGATTTTTTTCCAGGAAGTGCTGACCGCTTCGCGGGTTACGGCGCAGGTATTAACAATTACCAGATTATCCCCCGTTAGATAATTCTCAATCGTTTGGTCTTCTTTATGAATTTTACAGATAATATCTAACGGGGTTAATCCAGCCAGTTTTTCTCCCTCGGTCTGGTTCAGACGGCAACCAACCGTAATCACTTTTATCATATTGCTACCTGCGATTAGCAATTAGCAAAATTAGATATCGGATTTTTCTTATTTCTTTCGTTTTCCTTTAGATTTAGACGGTTCGTCTTCGCCCCGCATTTGCTCGAGCGTTTCCGAAAGATGGTCTTCAAAGGTGAACTTGGCGCCTCGGATTTCTTCTTCGATTTCATCTTCCTGTTCCGCAACAAACTTTCGACGCGGTCGGCGTGGCTTGGTCTTTTCCGGTTTCTCTTCATAAGTAGGTTCGTAACGGACCGGCTCTTTTACCTCTTCCGGAGTTATGAGCGCTTTTTCCGATAGACCGATTTTCCGCAGTTCAAAATCAATATAGGCAATTTTCAATGCAATCTGGTCGCCGACCTGATATTTGGAAGGCGCTGCGTCACTGCTTGGAGTTTCGCCTTCGGGTGTCTCTACTTTTTTCACAAACTTGTTGATTAACTGCGAGCGCGGCACAAAACCTTCAATGCTGTGCGGCAGGGTAACGACAATCCCGAGTCGCGCCAATTCCACAATCCGACCTTCGATTAGGTCACCGACTTTGTATTCGGTTGAAAGCCGATAGAATGGGTCTTCCTGTGTTTGCTTCAAACCCAGTGCCATTTCACGGTTCTCTTTATCAACATCAAGAATTATTGCTTCAATTTTCTGGTTTTTCTTGACGATTTCGCGTGGATGACGGACTCGTTTAGTCCATGACAAGTCAACATTCCGAATCAACCCTTCGATGCCCGCCTCGATTTCGACAAACGCACCGAAGTTCTTTAATGATGTCACCCGTCCTTCGATTTTTTGTCCAATCTGGAACTTATCTTCGATTACCGACCACGGGTCAGGAAGCGCTTGTTTCAGACCCAGTGAGATTCGGCGGTTGTCACGGTCAATATTTAATACCACGGCTTCGACCAAATCACCGACTTTTAGAATCTGGGAAGGATGGTGTACGGACTTGGTCCACGACATCTCGCTGATGTGAATCAAACCTTCAATATTTTTTTCCAGCTCGATGAATGCACCGTACTCGGCAAGCGTGGTCACGGTTCCTTTGACCCTTGAACCAATCTGGTATTTATGTTCAATCTCTTCCCATGGATGTTTTTCCAGCTGTTTCCGGCCGACCGTGATCCGGAAACTCTGCGGGTCAACATTTAATATTTTTACCTGAATTTTATCTCCGATATTAACCACTTCTTTGGGATGCACGACTTTATCCCAGGATAAATCCGAAATGTGTAGCAAAGCATCAACGCCGTCAATATCAATGAACACGCCAAAATCAGCAATGCTTGCCACCGTGCCTTCAATCACGTCGCCGATTTTTATCGTGGAAAAGACCCTTTGTCTTGCTTCATTGATTTTCTCTTCCAGGATAACCCGGCGCGAGACCACGATATTATTTTTTGAAGGATTCATTGACAGAATCTTTACATCAAAGGTCTGACCGATGAGCGAATCGAAATTAAAGACCGGCTTTACATCAATCTGACTGCCCGGCAAAAATGCCTCTTGCGACAGCAGGTCAACGATTAACCCGCCCTTAACTTTTTTAACAATCTTTGCCGGCATAGTTTCCGCGGCATTGAATTTTTCCTCAAACACGTTCCAGGCAATCTCAAAATCGGCTTTGCGTTTTGAAATGACCGGCACGCCTTCTTTATTCTCCAGCGACTCGACCAGCACATTGACCACATCGCCTTCATTGATTGGCTCGTTTGGTGGAAACTCATCGAGCGTTAAAAATGCTTCGGATTTGAGACCTAAGTCAACTATCACGCCATTTGCCACGACTCGGACAATTCTGCCTTTGACAATCTGACCGGCTTGAATCTCAGGAAATGCCTCGTCGTAGATTTTCTTAAGACTTGCTCCTTTCTCCGCTTTTGTGCGGATGCTTGATTTGGCTGTTATATTATTATCCATTAGTGTATCTCTCCCTTAGTAGTGATTTTTTTTATTTCTCGAACAACATCTAAAACTGTGTTTTGCGGCGTCGAGGCACCGGCAATAACACCGACATTTTTAAATTCTAAATTACTAATGTCAAATTTCAAATTTTTCAGACCTGACTTGTTTTCTACTTGATATACATTATGATTAACTTTTCGAGCAATGTCAACAAGCGTTAAAGTATTTGCGCTGTTCTTGGAACCAATCACAATCATCAAATCAACTCTCTCGGCAATCTCTTGGCAGGTCGTCTGGCGCTTCAATGATTCTTTACACAAGGTATTAAAGACTTTAATACCTTTAATATTATTATGATTTATTGACCGGACTGCCTTATCAAACTCTTCAGCCGATATCGTTGTCTGCCCGACAATGCCAACATTTTTAATTTTCCAATTTCCAATTTCCAATTTCCAATTTTTTATGTCGTATACTTTTGCCTTAGGCATCGCATATCCTAAAATGCCTTGCACTTCTGGATGATGTTTATCGCCGACCACGATTGTTGTATAACCATTATTTTTAAGTTCGGCTGCGCAATTCTGTATTCTCTTCACATACGGACAAGTTGCATCTATGATTCGCCAACCAAGATTTTTAAATTTAGAAATTACTTCTGGTGCACAGCCGTGCGAGCGAATAATAACAACCGGTGCATTATCTGACTTGAACCTTTGGACCTTTGAACTTTTAAACTTTTTTGTTAAAGTTCTCACGCCCAAGTCTCTTAATTCTTTAACAACTCCGCGGTTATGAATAATTGGTCCCAGCGTATAAACCGACTTATTGTTTTTTCCCTTGAGTGCTTCCTGCTTGACAATTGCGATTGCTCGTTTCACGCCTGAGCAAAATCCGCTTGGCTCGCCGACAATTACTTTTATTTTTTTCGTTACTTGCATGTTTGTAACATCAGAGCAATACTATTTCTGACGGTCTCAGTGAATTTTTCGTAATTTTCTCGGTTGTCGCCTTGATTGGGAAACACTGGTTTGCCAAACATCACAACGATAGATTTGAGCTTGCCCCGCACCGAGCTTTGCTCTGGTGCGTTTGGTTTTGGGTTTTGGGTTATGAGTTTCGTACTAATGTCTTTATCAATTAGTGCCGTTAATCGTCCATTCCATATTTCTCTGACACCGTTGATTGCAACCGGCACAACCGGCACCTGGTTATTAATTGCTAAAAACCCTAAACCTGGTTTAAATGGCAATAGTCCATTATTCGAGCGGTTTCTTGTACCTTCTGGGAAAATTACGATTGTTTTACCTTGTTTTAGTAAATCCGAGCATTTTTTCAATGCCTGGGTTGCTTGTTCTCCTCTCGGCAAGGGAATCGCATTCCAGAATAATATCAGCCATCGGAAGAATTTAGAAATCTCAAAAAGTTCCTGTTTTGCCATAAAATAAATTTCCTGGTTTGATGCAACACCGACCAGAAACGGGTCTAAATGCGAACGATGATTCGCGGCTAAAATCTGTGCCGAACCCTTAATTAAATTTTCTTGACCGACAATCTTTATTCTAAACAGTGTTTTGGCTAAAATATATGCAATAATTCTACCCAATCGCCATCGCAGTCTCATTTTATTCATTAAACCAC
>CAZXRM010000037.1:0-11586 GCA_964642595.1 uncultured bacterium | reverse complement strand
CAATCAAGCGGTCGGTCAAAAATGTTTCAACCAATCTGATACTAGGTGGAATTTTAGCCGGCATCATTTTGTTTTTATTTTTGAGAAGATTCCGGGCAACAATGTTTGTCGCTTTTGCGATACCGGTTTCAATCTTTTTTGCCCTGTTCTTTATGTTTGTTGCAGGGTTTACCATCAACATTCTGTCAATGGCAGGGCTTGCGATTGCAGTTGGAATGGTGGTGGATAACGGTGTGGTCGTGTTTGAAAGTATTTTTAGAAAACGCGAGCAGGGAGAAGAACCGATAAAATCAGCGAGTGAAGGTACAAATGAAGTGGCAATGGCAATTACCGCTTCAACTCTCACGACTTTAGCCGTGTTCTTTCCTTTATTATTGCTTAAAGGATTGATTGCAGTTTTCTTTAAAGAACTTGCCTGGGCAATTATCTTTTCGCTGGTAGCATCATTGGGTGTGGCATTGACTTTAATTCCAATGCTTTCCAGTCGTTATTTGAAATTACCCCCACCCGGAACAAAAGAAAAAGGATTGATGGCATTATCCGAAAAATTCTATAAAAATCTGGAAAATACCTACCGTAAAATTATCACTTGGGCATTAGGACATCGAAAGATAATAATCTTCAGCACGCTCGGTCTATTTATTGTTAGTCTGGCAATCATTCCATTTTTAGGTACCGAGTTTATGCCTCAAGAGCAATCGCGTTACACTGAACTGGTCGTGGAAATGCCAAGAGGAACCAATCTGGAAAAGACCAATCAGGCAATATCAATTTTAGAAAAGCATATGATTGAAAAATGGTCAGGCGAGATGGATGGTTTTATTGTGCAGGTTGGTGAGGGTAGCAGTATATATCAGGAAATTTTCGGACAATCCGGCGCCAATTATACAGAAGTGAATGTTTTATTAAAAAAGAATACAAAAGTGACGGTTCAGGAAATCGAGCAGGATGCGAGAAAAAAAGCGAGTGAAATTCCCGGACTAGTTGTCAGGTCAAGCCGACAGGGCGGATTTGCCCAGATGTTTGGCGGCGGTTCGCCGATTCAGGTTGATATTATCGGGCACGACATCAAAACCGCCGATTCGCTGAATAATCTTTTAATGTCAATAATCAGTAAAGTGCCGGGCGTGGTTGATTTAAAAACAAGCCGAGAAAAGGGCTCGCCCGAGATACAACTTGTTATTGACCGGGTTAAAGCCGCACAATTCGGACTTACTCCTTATCAAATTGGTAGTGCTTTAAGAACTCAATTAGAAGGCAGCGTGGCAACCCAATATCGGTTAAAAGGCAAAGAGTATGATGTGATAATTAGATTAAAACAAGACCAGCGCAGTGATATTTCAAGCGTTTTGGGCACGGTCATTAACGGACCAATGGGTGCAGTCCTCTTAAAAAATATCGTTGTCACTCAAGGCGGAACAAGCCCGTTGCAAGTCGAGCATAAAAACACGGAACGCATCATCAGTATTACGGGTAATGTGGTTGGACAGTCTGCGGGGAAAGTTGCGCAGCAGGTTGGCAAGGCAATCAGCACGGTTACACCGCCACCGGATTTTGATATTAATCTGTCCGGTTCATTTCAGGAGATGCAGCAATCATTTAAAGATATTGGATTTGCGGTTTTGATTGCAATCATTCTTGTATTTATGGTGATGGCATCACAGTTTGAGTCGTTCCGCGAACCGTTTATCATTCTTTTTACAATTCCTCTGGCAATCATTGGTGTTATCTGGATGCTCCTGATTACTAGCACTGCACTTTCAGTTATTTCTGGTATCGGCATATTGGTGTTGGTCGGCATTGTGGTTAATAACGGCATTGTCTATATTGACTATGTTAATCAACTGAGGAAAAAACAGAATATGGGGCTGGAACAGGCGGTTGCTTATGCCGGTCAAATAAGAATGAGGCCGATTTTAATGACCGCATTGACGACCATTTTTGGTTTAATTCCTTTAGCCCTGAAACTGGGCGAGGGTGCCGAATTATGGTCGCCCTTGGGAAGAGCTGTGATTGGCGGAATGATAGTCTCAACCTTTTTAACTCTGATATTTATTCCGGTATTATACACAACTTTTGAAAAACGGGCAGAACGTAAGCGAATGAAACAAGCATAATACAAATAATTTATTTTTACGGGTGCGAGGATGTCGGATTTCGCACCCGTTATTATTTCAGTCGAGGGATGGTCTGGTTTAGTTGACAACTGACCAGGATGCCGGGTTAACAGAATTATCCGCAGTTTATTTGACAGTCTGGTTGACAGTCGAATAGACAGTGGGTAGGCTGTCTATTTAGCAGTCGAATAGACTGTGTTTTCAGCAGTTGATTTAGCAGTTTTGTAAGCAATATAGCGGTTTGCTCGCTTATCTGATTAGAAGACTGCGAGGGCAATTGTCAGCTTGATTGTCTGGTCAGTCAAGCCCGATGAGGGATTGATGAAAAAATGAGATGAACGTATGAGAAAACGCAAAGCTTAAAACTCAAAGTGCAAAACTAAAACTCAAAGGTTAAAACTAAACTAGCATAGTAGATTTTAGCTTTTAGTTGTAATTTTGACTTTTGAGTTTTGAATTTTGAGTTACTTTCGCGTTGATTAGTTTTTATTCTAAAATGCAGTGTCGTCTAAATACAAATATCTCGTTTTTGCATCACAATCTCAAGAAAGGTGCGGGGTTGACACTTGTTTATTTTGCAATTAGCATACAGAGATGAAAATTATATTGGTTATATTGTTTTTCTTAACATTGATTGTCTCTTGTTCAAGACCGATTGAATATGAATATAATGATTTTATTTTTGGCAGTTATTTGAGAATTAAGATTAATACTCAGGACTCGTTGCAAGCAAATCGGGCAGTCAAAAAAGTAATGCAATATTTTTATCATATTGACTCGGTTGCATCATCATTTAATCCGCAAAGTGAAGTTTCTCATTTAAATAAAATTGGCAAAGCAAAAATGTCCGAAGACTTAAAATTACTGATTGAAAAATCGCTTGAGGTTTCAGAAAAATCAGACGGAGTTTTTGATATAACAGTCGGTCCGGCAATGAAATCCTTTGGATTCTATGATTCAACCACAGAGTCACAGAGGACACAGAGAAAGAAAAAGGTAGAAGACATAATTGGATATAAGAATATACGAATTAAAGAAGACTCGATATTTTTAAAACCAGGGATGATGATTGATTTGGGCGGTTTAACCGTCGGATATGCATTAGATAAGGTGCAAGAAATCTTAAAATCCGAAGGAATAAAATCAGGTCTGATTGATGCCGGTGGCGACATCATTTGTTTTGGAGACAGAGTTTATAATATTGGTATTAAAGACCCTATTCAACAAGGGATAATTAAAACTATAAAAATAAAAAATCAGGCGATTTCGACTTCGGGTAATTACGAAAAATTTATCGAAAAGGATAATCAAAAATATACGCACATTATCAATCCCAAAACCGGTCAGGCAATTAGTGACAAAGAAAATAGTTTGTGCAGTGTCACGATTATTGCGGATAAGTGCGTTGATGCGGATGCTTATGCAACTGCAGTTTTTGTCGCTGGGATAAATAGTGGACAAAACTTAATTCGTAAGTTAAAATTAAAAGGTGTTTTGATTAGAAATGATGGGAAAATAATAGAGATAAAATGAAGAACATAACCGAATACACGGAAAATTATTAAGCCACGAATGCACACTAATAGACACGAATAAAAATATGTAAAAGAAAATTGGTGTTAATTCGTGTTTATTCGTGGTAAAAATAAATTATGATAGAAGCAAAATACTATAAGAAGATTACTAAAGCAGGTAAAGAATTAATTAAATGCGAATTATGCCCGAATTATTGTGTTATTGCTGAAGGGAAAGTCGGAGTTTGTTTGGCCAGAAAGAATATCGGGAATAAATTGTATGCGATAAATTATGGCGAGGTTGTTTCGATTGCAATGGACCCGATTGAGAAAAAACCTTTGTATCATTATTTTCCCGGCGCACCGATTTTTTCGGTGGCGACTTTTGGTTGTAATTTGCAGTGTCCGTTTTGCCAGAACTGGGAAATCTCACAAGAAAAAGCCGAAAGCAAGTATTATTCGCCGGAAGATTTGGTCAAAACCGCTCTGACTTATCCGACGATTGGCATTGCTTATACTTTCACCGAACCTTTAATCTGGTTTGAATATTTATTGGATGTGATGAAAATTGCAAAAAAGTCAGGATTGAAAAATGTTCTGGTCACCAACGGGATGATAAATTCAGAACCGCTCAATGAACTTTTACCCTTAACCGATGCATTAAATATTGATTTAAAATCAATCCGGGAGGATTTTTATAAAGATTTTATTAAAGGTGATTTGTCGGCGGTTAAACACACAATCGAAACCGCGAAAAAAACCTGTCATATTGAACTGACAAATCTGATAATTCCAACCAAGAATGATTCTCGAGAAGATATTTCGGATTTGGTTGATTATTGTGCCAGTTTGGGACGAGATACAGTGTTGCATTTCACAAGATATTTTCCTTATCACAAAGTAAATTTTCCGCATACGCCGGAAAAGACTTTACTCGAGGCAATGGAAATTGCTAAAAAGAAACTTGATTATGTTTATCTCGGTAATATTGGTGGTCATGATAACAATACTTATTGTCCCAAATGCAATAATCTTTTGGTTAATCGCGGATATTTTAATACAATTGCGACCGGACTTAAAGATAATAATATCTGTAAAAAATGTGGGAATAAAATTTATGGAGTTTTTGATGAGTTGTGACCACGAATTTCACGAAAAAACGAATTACACGGACGCGCAGCGTAGGCGAGTGAAACGAGTCAATATTGATGTCGCTTCGCTCCATCTGTGCTTCGCACCCGTATAATTAGTGTTATTCGTGGTAAAAAAGGAGTATAGATGAAAAGAAGTATTTGGTTAATAGTCGTTATGATAATTGTCAGCGCAGTGGTTGGTTCGGGTTTGTCTTATTTGCTTGCCAAGATATTTCCATCAGGCCCAGTTTATAATGTTCTATGCAAGGTGTTTTCGTTCGGTATCAGACAGATTGCACTGGATATCGGATTTCTAAACCTGACATTCGGTTTGACATTATCAATAACCGGTCTGACTATCTTGTTCATAATTTTAGCGGTTGTGCTTCTGGTCAGATTCTAACCAAGACAGTTATCAAAGATAGTTCTTTAAAAAGAGAATCGCTTTCATCTTGGCAACTAAACTTTACATTTTCAAATAGTAACTTCAGCACGAAAATTTTTCTTGACATGTTTCATTATTTTATTGCAATTTTGATATAGGTTAAATAAAAGGCAATTATGAGCAGAGTTAATTCTCTCTCTCTCGGATAAATCCGTCCGAAATACAGAGGCAATATTCCGTTTTTATAATTATTGGCATAATAATTTTTATGGTAAAAATTTGCTTGACTTTTTCAAGCAAAAATTTATAATGAAAGGAGGTGAGAAAGATGACTAAGAATCTATTAGCTTGTATCTCACTATATGCATTGTTTGTCTCGTTAAATATAGCAATAGCAGAAGATCTTCCGGCGGGTCATTTTATCCATACTCATTATGGTAGTGAATATGTATCTGCTTGTTCTGTGAAATGTTATAGATTGGATTTTGACTGGGAAAATCCTCAATATTGGTCTACGGGTTTCACTGGTCCAGGAGGACACAGTGATTATTCACCTTCATATAGTACTTGTCGTTTTGTAGAACCGACATACTTGCCGCCCGGTTACGAAATTAAATCTGGAGAGAATAGGGCATATGTTTACTATGCATTTAAGATGATATCAGATCAGATGTATTATTCAGAATGGTCTGCGACAAAACCATATCTCTATCCTACATATTATGCATGTATTCATTTATATCTCACGCGAACTTCGCCACCCGCCTGGCCCCCAGAAGAATAATAATAAACGGAAGGGCAATAAATGCCCTCCCGTTTAAAAATGCAAGGATGGAAATATAGTGATAAAACTGACAATATGTATGGTTGTAAGCTTTGTAAGTACTCTTTACCCACAATGCTGGATTAGGACATATGACGGTCCGGCTCATCATCGTGATTATGCAAATAAAATAGCGATTGACCGATTTGATAATATTTTTATTACCGGATATAGTAAGGGGATTTATAATGAAGATACGAGTTTTGATTATTGCACAATAAAATATAATTCTAATGGTATTGAACAGTGGGTAAATAGATATAATGGCAATACAAATACTGACGATTTTCCGATGGCTATTACATGTGATAGCGGTGGAAATTATTATGTAACAGGTTTAATCGATAATATTCAATGGGTAGATTCTGACATTGGCACAATTAAATACGATTCTAATGGTAATGTATCGTGGATTGCAAGATATAGCAGTTCATCTGAAGATTGGGGAAGTGACGTTGTAACTGATAGATTAGGTAATGTCTATGTAACAGGATACACGCATTCTGATTCTAATTATCTTCATCAAGCAATAACCGTCAAGTATAATCCGCAGGGCATTCAAGAATGGGTTGTAATTGAGCCGTTTGCAAGTTGGACAGTAAGTATTGGTCTTGATAGCTTTAATAATGTATATGTTGCAGGTCAAGGCACAGGCCATTATATTATAATCAAATATAGTTCTAATGGGATTCGGCAATGGTACGCAAGTACTAACATCGCAGGAAGTATTTATAAAATGGAAGTTACGTCCAGTGGTAATATTTATGTAACTGGTTCAAGCGGTTTAACAGGTCAAGATAATTGGAATATAGTAACAGCTAAATATAATACTTTTGGTCAGGAACAATGGGTTCGCAATTATGATGGTCCAGGTGGAGGATACGATATTGGACAGAGTTTATCGCTTGATAGACAGGGCAATGTCTATGTTACTGGTCCGGTTGCAACGCAACCAGGTCCAGTTGTATATTATTACGATTACGGAACTATTAAATACACTAATGATGGAAATTTAGAATGGGTTAGATTTTATGAAGGTTTTGGCAGTGATGACTGGCCATTTGATGTGGTTGTTGATAATCAGCAGAATGTTTATGTTGGTGGTTATAGTGCGGGACCTACAGGTGGTGGGCGATGGAGCGATGATATTTTAATAATAAAATATGACTCGATTGGAAATACATTATGGACTAACCGATATCAAGGCGTAGATAGTCTTGGTGATTGGGTTTATGATTTAGCACTTGATTCACAAGACAATTTATATGCTTGTGGATTTACTTGGACTCGAATTCAAGATGCAGACTATATTATTCTAAAATATTCACCAAACGGAGGTATTGAGGAAAAAATAATTACCAATAAAAAGAATCTTCTAATTAAAATATATCCGAATCCTTTTCGTGATAAGGTGAAAATTTGTTTTCCACGCACACTATTATATTCAATGGATATAAAAATCTATAAAATTGATGGTAGGTTAGTTAAGACATTTGACAAGGTTACTCGCTCTGATGTTTTATGGGATGGAAAGGATTATGCAAGTAATTTATTGCCATCAGGAGTATATTTCGTTGAATTTACATTTAAATCAAATCGACAAGTCGAACGATTAGTAATTATAAAATAATAGATGCAATATAGTCACCGATTATTAAACAGGTAAATTTTATTCAATTCTTTAATTGTCAATGTCTTACACGCTCTACCTGCAGGTAGAGTAAAAATTATTCGATTTTTTCTGCTAACTCACTAATCCCCAAACACTAATCACTAAAAACTCTTAAGGGTAGGGGTAGTGTGCCCCCTATGAAGCGTCGCATCTAAAAATACGGGGCGAAAGATGGGGAAAATGTTTTGTAGTAAATCATTTACAAAGACTTGTAATTTTACTTGTAAAGTGCCAACTAAATTGGCGAGTCGTATTAAGTGTAGAATTATTAGTCAGAAGTCTTTTTGCAAGGGGTGTATAATGGCTTGATGGCTGAAATCAAAATTATCGTTTGGGATGAGATGTGGTATCGAATAAGGTGTGGGATGAGGTAATGCACAAGAAAAATTTACTACAAACTAAATTTATCTTTTTTTCTGGGCAGGATAAGCAATTGCTGGAATTCCGGTCTTTTTCATGATAGTGCGGGCAAGTTCTGTCAGTTTTTCATCACTAATCATTTTTACCTGGCTTTGGGCAACCGGCCGGTCGGTTGAATAAACCTGGATTTTTTGAGGTTTGATTTGTTTGATTGCGTCAAGCCATTGAGCAAATATTTCTCCTTCAAAATTCTTTATTGGTCCGTCAATAAACACGGTCTGAATTGTTATTGGCAAAACTGAAGATACAGTCTTAAGACCATTGATAATATCTTTTATTTTTATTTCTGGAACGGGATTGTTGATTGCTTTAAATGTCGGTTCATCGGCACAATCTAATTTGAAAATCCGATTTTCAATCAATGACAGAGTGTCGAAATCAATCGGTTTTGCCAAACAGGAAGAATTACTGAGTAAGGTTATCGGAACATTGGGACGATATTTGTCTCTTGCTTGTTTAGTTAACCGGACGATTTGAGCAAAATCAGGATGAGTCATTGGCTCGCCATTACCAGAAAATGTTATATAGTCGAATTCAATCGGGCTTTTTAAAGTATCTTCAATCGCCGAGATAACCTGCTCAACAGTCGGTAAATCTTTTGGATTGGGATTTAAGGTTGTTTCGTCAGTTCGACCGTAGTGACAATAGACACAATCAAAACTGCAGATTTTTTTATAGTTGGGAAATAAATTGATACCAAGGGAACGGCCAAGTCGTTTGGAATTGACCGGTCCGTAGATAATACCTTTTTGTAAAGAAAGAACAGACATATTTTATCGAAGGAAAGTAAGCCACAGATGACCACGGATAAATAAAATTAAATATGAAAAACCAAAAATTAAATACACAAACATATAAAAGCAAAAATAACGGTACAGAAAAAGTTTTTAAGTTTTTTATATTTATTTTTAGTTTTTGGTCTTTGGTTTTTAATTTTAATGTCTTCCGTGTAAATCCGTGGCAAGTTTTATGAGTAAACTATTAGTTTTTCTGTTCGGCTAAAAGGATTACAACCCGGCACTGCTCTAAGAGTTTCAAGTTATGCTGGGAACTATGCATCATTTTTGCTGATGCCGATGAGATGACAATATCAGTCTTATTTTCACCCAAACTTTTCAAGGCGGTTATCCGTAACGGATTGATACCGAGCAAGTCGCTCTGATAAGCATCACTGAACGAAGTTGTATATTTAACCAATCCTTGTTCAGTTACATATTCATCCGATGCAAAACTCAAACCGTAAACTTCTTTATTTTCATCACTTAAGATTTTGGGAAACAGACAGGGATTTACAGTTATTTCCCGGGCATCAATTAAAACACCGGTATATTGCGGGGTCAATTCATTTTCCAAAGGAACTAATTTCACACCTTCGGGAATCAATTGATTTTCGGGCCAGAGTTGACCGCAAGTCGGGCAACAAAGAGTTGAAACCGGTATTCCGCCGCCAGTGTTAGGTATTAAAAGTTTCAGAATCGAGCCGGTGATTGGTAGTTCATATTCATAAATAGTCGCACCATCGGATAAGAAACGGACATCAGATTGTTTAATGTTTAAGGTTAATCGGTCGTACTGACGGCTGATTTTCAGGTTTTGGGTCAAGTAATCTTCAACCGTGCGCGTTGCATCAAATAACTGGTTTTTAACTATATTTTTGGCGCTGGTAATTAAACTTTGCTGCAGTGCTAATTGCTGAACCGGGTTTTCATTGGTCTGAAGTTTAATTACCCAGTTTGAGAAATCAAAATTATCGGCGATAAGCAGACTGAAACACAGGAAAAAACATCCGATTAACAACTTTATTTTCATATTTCCTTCCCATAATGCATAATGCATTATTGTTAAGCGGGCGACGGGTCTCGATATGACTGTGACGATGACCCGAGCCAAATCAAAGCGGGCGACGGGTCTCGAACCCGCTACCTCGAGCTTGGGAAGCTCGCGCTCTACCAAGGTGAGCTACACCCGCACAATGCATAATTTTACCTTAAATGGTGCTGTTGTCAAGTATATTCTACACAGATGAGCACAGATGAGTAAAAACTAATGAGCACAGATAGGTCTGCGCTAATCTATTTGTTATCAGTGCTAACCCGTATTTTGTAATTTACAGGGTTAACCACGCACCTATTTTCAGATGCAATGAGAATTAAGTAACCACGGATTAACGGATTAGACGGAAAAATCTGTGGAAATCTGTGTAATCAGTGGTTTCAAAATATAAAAGGTGTGGGGTTGACCCCGCACCCATTCTCAAATGCAGTGTAGTCTAAATACAAATATCTCGTTTTTACAACAGAATCTCAAGAATAGGTGCGGGGTTGACTAAAAACAAACATACTATATTATTAAATATGGCGCTTTATCCTTCAGATGAAAGAGTTGCCCAATTTTTGAATTATCTCAAAACCGAGAAGAACTTTTCAAATCATACCTGCCGGGCATATGAGATTGATTTAGGCCAGTTTCTGGAATATTTGCTTGACCGCAAGAATAAGAAAGATATATCCCAGTTAAAACGCGAAGATATCAGGGATTTTATCGGGTATCTTTTGAAATACGGCTATGAAAAAAGTTCGGTCGCAAGGAAACTTTCGTCTTTAAAATCATTTTATAAGTTTATGGTCAGAAAAAAGATTGTTACATGTAACCCGGTGCGGGCAGTAAAAACTCCTAAGATTACTAAAAGACTACCGGGTTTTCTGACGCAATATCAAACCCAAAAAATTCTTGATATTATTGGTAATGATGAACAATCATTAAGAAACCGGGCGATTATTGAAGTTTTATATGGGGCAGGTTTGCGAGTGTCTGAGTTAGTCGGGCTTAATATTAGTGATATTGACTTTCACAATGAAGTCATTCTGGTCAAAGGTAAAGGAAGTAAAGAAAGGATTATACCTTTAGGCGGTTATGCCCAGAAAGCGGTCAAAGAATACCTTAATGTTAGAAAAGATAAATCAAATCCCGCAGTTTTTCTCAACCTTTACGGCAAACGTCTGACCACCCGTTCGGTGCAGACGATAGTTAAAAGAGCAATTTCAAAAGTAGCCGATGCGAGCCATACTAATCCGCATAGTTTAAGACATTCCTTTGCCACGCACCTTTTAGAGCGTGGGGCAGATTTACGAGCAGTACAAGAACTTTTAGGACATTCTTCGCTTTCGGCAACGCAGATTTATACACATCTTTCAATTGAAAGATTAAAAAAGATTTACGATAAGGCACACCCCAGAGCAGAGTAGAATTTTGATTGGACGCAGATTTTCGTTGATTTATGAGATGTTCAATAACGATTTTATTTCGAATCCGTATTTATTTTTGCCACTAATGAACACGAATTAACACTAATTTTTCTTTTGCATGTTTTTTAATTCGTGCTTATTAGTGTGCATTCGTGGCTTAATAATTTTCTGTGTTTTCATTACAGGAATATTATCAATAGACTTGACTTTAATAATATTTTAAATAAAATAAAGTAAGACTTTCGCAATGCCTAATCCGTATAAAGCGGACATATGG
>CAZXRM010000036.1:0-11607 GCA_964642595.1 uncultured bacterium | reverse complement strand
CACCCATTGTTGAAAAGAAGATTGTGATTTGCTTTAAATCTTTAGATATTTTCGCGTTGGTAATTGTTATAAAACCGAGTTTCTCATCCGCAACATCCTCCAGAATAATCTGTGCCACCGCAACTTTGATTGCTTCCGTAACCTTTTGTTCTCGATATGGCATAATTTATTATGAGGGAAAAATAAGGAATTGTAAAGCACAAAATTCTTTTGTGCATAGATGGGCACACTCTTATTTCACAACGAAGCAAAGTATTGATAACCTGGTAAAGTCCAATTCTCGCAATCTCATAAATAGGTGCGCGGGTTGACAAAACTAATATCATTATTATACTAATTTCATAATGTTAAAAGCGTGTTTGGTTAATAACCTGAGCAAAAGTTACGGCAATCTTCAGGCATTAAAAAGTGTCTCGTTTGAAATCAATCAGGGTGAAATCTTTGGTCTAATTGGTCCGAATGGTTCAGGCAAGACAACGACTTTACGAATCCTTGCCACTTTATTAAAACCGGACCAAGGTGAAGTTAAGATTTTTGATATTGATGTTGCCAAACAACCAGGTGAAATCAGAAAATTAATCAGCTATCTGCCCGAAGAAGCCGGCGCTTATAAAAACTTGAGCGGTCTTGATTATCTGAAATTTATTGCTGACCTTTATACCAATGACTCGCAGAAAAGAACTGAATTTATTGAACGGGCAAAAAACATCACCGCCCTTGGCGAAAGAATCAAAGACAAAGTAAAAACCTACAGTAAAGGAATGGCAAGAAAATTATTATTAGCCCGTGCTTTAATGACCAATCCCAAACTGGCAATCTTGGACGAGCCGACGGTTGGTTTAGATGTTTTAAATTCTCTAGAAATCAGAAAAATTATCAAAGAATACACTGAGCAGGGCGGAACGGTTCTGCTGTCGTCGCACAATATGCTTGAAGTCGAATTTCTGTCTGACCGTGTCGCTCTGATTAAGCAGGGTGAAATTATCGAAACTGGTAAAGTAGCAGACTTAAAAGAAAAATATAATGCTAAAAATTTAGAGGAAGTATTTTTTGGTGCCAATATCTAATAAAATATATAAAATTGATAACAACAAATTGCCGAGGATTAACCTCGGCGCTACAACAACTAATTTAACACCCCAAAAATGTAGCGTTGGGGTTTATCCCCAACAATCTGTCTGCGAATAAAATATGAGACATATTTTTATTCTTGCCCGGAAAGAAATCAAAGAGCTTTTAACCAGACAATTATTAATCCCGATAGTTGTGATGGTCTTTTTCTTTGGCTTTATCGGACGGATGATGAAAGGCGAGATGAAAAAGGCGAGTGTTCCTAAACCGATTATCGTCGCCGATTATGACCAAAGTACAATCAGCGGCTATATAACCGATATACTCGCCCAGCAAAATTTAATTGTGACCAAATCAACTGGCTTAATTGGTACGTTATTACAACAGGCACGGCAATCAAAAATTGATATGGTCTTAGTTATCCCGGAAAGCACTGAACAAAAATACAATTTATTGCAGCGACCAGAAATTAAGATGTACTCTTTAATAAACAGCTTGTCTCCGTTTTCGGACATCGGTGTTTCTCAAGTAAGGTCAGCAATTAATATAGTAAATGAAAGTCTCGGTGTTCGGATAATAAAGCAATATAATAAGGACGCGCCAATTTCAACCATCAAAAAACCTTTAGATGTTACCGATTTTGTAAGTTTTAAATATCAGCTAATTAAAGCTAATCCCGTACAGATCAAAGATGCGATTCGGGTTCAAAATGTCTTTCTGCCGGTAATACTCTTAATGGTCATCATCTATATTAGCCAGATGATTGCTGCGGCGATGGGGCAGGAAAAAGAAAATAAAACCTTAGAAACTCTCTTAACATTTCCAGTCAGCCGCTTTCAAATCCTGATTGGTAAGATGCTCGGTGCGGCAGTGGTCGCGATATTAATGTCTGCGGTGTTTCTGGTTGGTATGAAATTCTATATGACACCAATTACCCAGATCAGCAGTTCCTCCGCACAAAGTATGGTAAAAACTGCGGTCACAATCGGGCCGTCCCAAACCGTATTTTATGTAATGACAACACTTTCACTATTCCTTGCGATTATCTGCGCCGCAAGTCTGGCAACTTTACTCACTTTATTTGCGACTGACGCCAAACAAGCCCAATCTATCGTTATGCCAATTAATATTCTTGTAATATTCCCATATTTTATCGCCCTGGTCTTGGACATCAATACATTATCGGCTGGTTTAAAAATACTCTTATATATAATTCCATTTACCTATCCATTCTTGATGCCGCAGGCATTATTCTTTAACCAAACGACCTTGATAATCGGCGGAATGGTGTATATGGTGATTTTTGCGATTGTTGTGACCGCGATTGCGGCAAAGATATTCTCGTCTGACCGAATCCTTACCGCAAAACTAAAAATCAAAAGATAAGCATCAAAATTAAATACTAAAAATGAAATATCAAAAACACAAACCAAGTATATAAATATTTTAAGTTTTTAATATGTGTTTTTCATTTTTGGTTTTTAATTTTTAGTTTACTATGCAACCTTCGAGTAAGATATTACTTAAATTTATTTTAATTATTCTATTATGCTATCCGATTAGTTGCTGTTTTATAATCCGTCCTCCAAAACTTATTTTAGAACCAAAAGTCGCAGTTGCGGTCTTATGGGATGTTGATACAATCTATCTCACTTCAAAAAATACTTTGAGTTTAATCAGTCAGGGCAAAGCAACGAATATTGATGCCAATCAGAATTTATCGATAATTTATTTAAAGGATTCAGTTAAAGTTTATAAATCCCCTAAAAAAATAATTCTGTCAAGTCCGGATAAAATCATTTTTGAAAGCACGGAAAATTTGCTTGTCGGTAAAACCCAAAAAGCAATGACCGCTTATCACAAAAGAATCATTATCACCAAAGGGGTTACTCATCGCTTTCCGGTCAAGAATAATCTGACTGCAATAAATGTCTTGCCAATTGAAGAGTATTTATATGGCGTGGTCAGTTGCGAAATCGGAATGGCAAAAGAAATAGAACTCGAAGCAGTCAAAGCCCAAGCCATTTGCGCCCGCAGTTATACAATGTCGTTGCTGAATAAAAGAAAAGATTTTGATGTATACGGCTCGTATCTTTATGACCAGGAATATAAAGGTGCGGACCGAGAATACAAACTCGCAATCCGAGCTGTACAGGAAACCCGTGGTGAAATAATGCAATATCGCGATGAAACAATTTTAGCCCAATATTCTGCTTGCTGTGGCGGACACACAACCTATGGCCGATACGAATATTTGCAGCCAATCATTGATGCGCCGAAACACTCTAAAAAAGCAAAACCTTATTGTAAAGATTCGCCCTATTTTGAGTGGACCGTAAAAATTCCTAGAAATCTATTTGACGACAGCGTCCTAAAATTAGCCGGTATCACTTATAAATTCAAACTCAATCCTGTACTTGAAATAAATAAAACTACCCAGCGGGTAGATTATCTAAAATTCCAGACCCAGCAGGAAAATAAAATTTCTGGTGAGACAATCCGCAAAGCATTCAATTTAAAATCAACCTATTTTTCAACTAAAACTAAAAATGACACCGTAGAAATTAATGGTCATGGCTGGGGTCACGGAATTGGCTTATGCCAGTATGGCGCTTTGGAAATGGCGAGACAGAAAAACAATTACAAAAAAATCCTCAATCATTATTATTCAGGTATAAAAATAACCAAACTATATTAACTAAAAAACAGGCAAATTTTACCTAACCCGATAAAATATAATACCTTACATATTCTACTTGTAAGTAGAATATTTTCAGAGTTAATTTTTTCTGTAAGTCTCTAATTCCCAACACCTAATCTCCAAAAACTGTTTTCATAGG
The DNA here is from genome assembly GCA_964642595.1 of uncultured bacterium. Lineage (GTDB taxonomy): Bacteria > Hydrothermota > Tepidihabitantia > Tepidihabitantales > CAIPLT01 > CAIPLT01. Next base: position 7,696 of record CAZXRM010000036.1, on the reverse strand, counting down.
GGAGGCGTGCCCCTTATGGAATAATGCGTGAAGTGTGGCGGGAAAACATGCGTTTTAATTGGTTTTTAATAATAATTTTAAATCAATTTCTAAAAAGGCTGGTAATGAAATCTCTACATTGTTTTTTATTTAACCATCTCATTGAAAATTTAAGCACGGATTTATTAAGGAATCCTGAGTGAGATTTTTTACTGTGCCAAAACTGTTACCTCGATATGCATCTAATCGTAAATCAGGTAACAAAAATGAAATTATATTTATAATTTCAATCAGGGAAAACATTTGTTGCGTTAAATAACAAATTTTACGGTAACAAAACCGCCGCGGCAATGACCGTTGTCCACCAGCCCCGTTTATCGCCGATCGCAGTCTGGGTAACATTCATTGTCCGGACAATCTTACTCGATATTTTCCAGATTTCTTTTCGTTCATCCCAGCCCGCATTCGGGTCAAACTCAACGCCAAGTGTTGTGGCTAACATTGATGCGGCTAAATCTTCGGCGTAGTCACCGGCTTTAGCTTCGGTTTCGCCGAATGAATGATATTCGGACAAATAGCCATATTGATTACTTTCTTTTGGGACCGCAACACCGACCGATGCGGAAATTAAACGGTGTGGTTCATTGGTTGAGTTTTCCGACAGCACGACAAAAATCACTTCACCCGCAGCAAGATACTGAACCCCTTTATGTCTTGATATGAACCTGCTGCCCGGCGGAAGAATGCTTGAAACTTTCACGATATTGAACCGCTCGATACCAGCATCTCTTAATGCCGCCTCAAAACTGGAGAGTTTATCGCGATGTCGTCCGACACCTTTGGTCAAAAATACTTTTTTAGGTAATATCATTTATTTCCTGTTCTAAACTAAAATGGAGCAGACCAGATTTGAACTGGCCACCTCCTGAGTGCGATTCAGGCGCTCTCCCAACTGAGCTACTGCCCCAAAAATTATTTTCACTTTTATTTTTACCACTAACACGATTTTAATCAAAAAGAAATAAATGTCAATAATAAAATTTAAGTTCTGTTATTTAATTGACAAACGATAAATACTTCAGTATTATATTTATTGATATTTTTTTGTGAAAAGGATTTATTAAGTGGCGAAAATTATTGAATGTGTTCCAAATTTTTCGGAAGGCAGAAACCCGGAAATAATTGATAAAATTGTCTCGGCAATCCTTTCGGTCCAAGGAATTGTACTGCTTGATAAAGAGATGAACGCAGACCACAATCGTGCGGTGGTCAGTTTTATTGGCGAGGCGACCAATATTGTCGAAGCCGCATTCTGCGGTTGTAAAAAAGCATCCGAATTAATTGATTTAAATAAACATCAGGGTGAACATCCTCGGCTCGGTGCTACTGATGTAATTCCCTTCATCCCGATTTCCAATGTGACAATGGATGAGTGCGTTTATTTAGCCAAAGAATTGGGTAAACGTATTGCTGACGAACTCAATATCCCGGTCTATTTATACGAGTCTGCCGCAACCCGACCCGACCGAACCGATTTAGCAGTGATTCGCAAAGGTGAATTTGAAAGTTTAAGAACTGCGATAAAAACTGACCCGGCTCGCACCCCGGATTTTGGCAAACCCGAACTACATCCGACTGCCGGAGCGGTTGTTGTTGGTGCGCGTTTTCCATTAATTGCTTATAATATTAATCTCAATACGACCGATATAAGTATTGCTAAAAAAATTGCCAAGGCGATAAGGTTTCGTGATGGCGGATTTAAATATGTTAAAGCACTTGGTTTTGCGCTCAAAGAGAAAAATTGCGTGCAGGTATCAATCAATATGACCAATTATCTCGGGACACCACTATACCGAGTATTTGAAACTGTTAAACGCGAAGCGGAACGATATGGTGTTACAATAAAGGAAAGTGAAATCGTTGGTCTGACTCCGGAGAAAGCATTGATTGACAGCGCGGTCTATTATTTACAATTAGATGAGTTTAAACCCGAACAAATTTTGGAATCAAAATTAACCGAAAGCAAAAGTAAAGGTATTGAAGAATTTTTATTTGAACTTGGCCAGCCGACTCCAACTCCGGGTGGTGGTTCTTGTGCAGCGCTGGCTGGCGCAATCGGCAGTTCGTTATTATTAATGGTCACGAATTTAACTCTCACCAAACCTGAATCCGAAGAAATTATACAAGAATTCACTTCGTATAAAGAAACACTGAATAAAACGAAGAAGCGATTTTATGAAATGATTGCCGAAGATGCCGAAGCTTTTAACTCAGTTATGAAAGCATACAAACTGCCTAAGACAACCGATGCTGAAAAAATAAAACGGACTGAGACGATTCAGCAATCATTAAAAGATGCTTGTGCCGTGCCAGAAAAAGTATTTGATTTGGCGTTTGAAACCATAAATTTATGTCCACCGATTGCCCAAAAAGGAAATAAAAATGCTATCTCGGACGTTGGGGTTGCTGTCTCGCATCTTAAAACAACTCTCGATAGCGCTCGATTAAATATCCTGATTAATTTAAAATCAATTAAAGACCAACACTACATTGATGAGAAAAAATCGAAAATCAGTAGAATATTAGACGCTGCCGAAAAAATCATCGGCGAAGCAAATAAAATAATTGAGAATAAACTGTGAAATTATTAAATTCGATATTCGGCACAAAAAAATTGGAAAATGGTTTTTGTGATTTACATATTCACACCACATTTTCTGACGGTTTACTCTCACCCGAACAGGTTATCGAAAAAGCCAAAGAGCGCGGTCTTGCTGCGGTTGGAATTGTTGACCACGATGCAGTCGGCGGTATCGAACCGGCAATAAAAAAAGGCAAAGAACTTAATGTTGAAGTCGTGCCCGCCGTTGAATTAAGTTGTATTATTGGCGAGAATGATATTCACATTATTGGTTATTACATTGATTATCGTAATAAGAAATTAAATAAAATATTAGCCGGAATCCAGAACAAACGGCTCGAGCGAGCCAGAAAAATTGTTGAAAAACTGACCGAGCAGGGTGCAGAAGTCGAATTAAAAAGAGTTTTGGAACTGGCGGGAAACGGCGCGGTCGGTCGACCGCACATTGCCCAGGCATTACTTGAAGAAGGACATATATCTTGCTATGACGAGGCGTTCTGGAAATTCATCGGTTATCACTGCCCGGCGTATGTCCCCAAAGAAAAATACTCGCCCGAGCAGGCAATAAAACTAATCCGTGAATTTCACGGTGTTTCGGTCTTAGCTCACCCGCTCAGTTATAATAACCGTTCAATCATTGATTATTTGATTGAGCAGGGCGTTCAGGGACTGGAAGTTTGGCGTCCTGACCACCGTGATAATGATATAAAATATCTGATGGGGTTAGTAACCAATCATAACCTGTTAGCGACCGGTGGCACCGATTGTCATGGTGGTCGCAAAGGTAAAATCCAAATCGGTGAGACAAAAATTCCGTATAAATATGTCAAAGCGCTTAAAAATGCGCGCTAAATTAAACCTTAACATCGCGTTTCTTTTATTATTATCTATAAATTTTGCAATCGGGCAAAACTTTTCAATCGGTCGGTTAAAATATCAGGGTGGTGGAGATTGGTATAATGACCCGGACGCGATTCCTAATTTAGCCGAGGAACTTAACAAACGAACCAATATCAAAACCGAACTGACTGAAAAGCAAGTCTCACTCAATGATGAATTTCTCTTTAAATATCCGTTTTTATTTATGACCGGACACGGTAATATAAATCTTTCTGATGAGGAAGTAAAAAAATTAAAACAATATTTGACCAATGGTGGTTTTTTATATGTTGATGATGATTACGGGCTGGATGAACCATTCCGTCGAGAAATAAAAAAGGTGTTCCCTAATAATGATTTGGTCGAGCTGCCTTCAAGCCATCCGATTTATCATTCAATCTATGACTTTCCTAAAGGACTACCTAAAATTCACGAGCATTATGAAGGACCACCCAAAGGTTTTGGGTTGTTCTACGAAGGACGAATGGTAATTTACTACACCTGGAATTCAAATATTAGTGATGGTTGGACATCTGCCTATGACGACCCGCAAGAAAAACGGGAAGACGCCTATAAAATGGGAATCAATATTGTCGCATACGCCCTCACTAACTAATAAAACCCAAAAAATCTAATTTACAAGTCTTAGATATCACTAACAGTTGACTTTTTTTAAATTTTGATTATCATATAAAACTATGTCAATCATATCAAGAATGCGGAAATTGAACCGTAGTATTTTTATTATTGTTGCAATTGTTTTTATTGGCGGTTTCTTATTGGGTTCATTATGGGAAATTATCGGACGCTCATCCGGCAAGAAAATGCTCGACAAGGGCATTATCGGTAAAGTCGGCAATAAAAAGATAACGCTTAACGAATATAACAATACCTTACAGTATTTTACCGTGAAATATCAGGTTGAAAATAAAGTCCGTGACCTCTCGCCTCAAGACGAAGAGCAAATTCGACAGCAGACCTGGCAGTACTTGACTCAAGAAAAAACCTGGAGCGATGTCTTGAAAAAAAGCAACATCAAAATTACTGATGCGGAAATTATCGAAATCATAAAATCCAATCCGCCCCAAGACTTACGAGACAATCCCGAGTTTAAGACTGCCGATGGCAATTTTGACTATGAAAAATACCAGAATTTTTTCTTCTCGGATGAAAACCGATTACAATTAACGCTTTATGCTCGTGAACTGGCGGATGGTCTGCCTCGCGAAAAATTCCGGATTGATGTTGTCAATAGTTACCGTGTGACCGACGCCGAAGCGACTGAGGCATTAAACAAAGAAAACACCTCGGTCAAATTGACTTATCTCTTTTTCGGTCCCAAAGTCGTTGTTGAACGGTACGCACCATCTGAAGACGAGATGAAAGCGTATTACAATAAACATAAAGACAAGTACGAACAAAAAGCAAGTTATAAAGTCAAGTATGTATTCTTTAATGAAGTCATTACGGAGAGAGATTCGCTTGATGCTAAACAGCAGATTGACGATGCTTTTTCTTATGCTAAGACCGAAGACTTTTCTAATCTAATCAAAGAGTTTTCTGATGTTCCGAGTGACTCGGTTGGCCGGTGGATTAAATTTAAAGATTTAGATTCCGTAACCCGCAGTGCAATCCGCTCTCTGAAAAATGATTCGGTTACTTCGCCGTTTCTAACATTTAGCGGCTGGCAGATTGTCCGGGTTGACAAGCAGACCAAAGATAGCGTATTGATTCGCAAGATTGTGAAATCAATCAAATTGACCCGCGAAACCGAATTCGCTATGCGCGACAGCATGAAAGCATTTACATCCCGTCTTGAGACGACCAATTTTGACACCCTGTGTTTAGAATATGGTTCGCCCGCGCGGGAAATGCCACCGATAACCAAAGAGCGGCTCAGTTTTCCGGCGTTATACAATCAGAGTCAGTTTAAGGAATTTGTGCTTAATTCTAAACCCAAAACAGTCAGTCAACCATTAAAAGGTCGAAATGGCTATTACATCTTCCAGTTAGTTAGCATCGAACCTAAAAAACTACAGCCGTTTGACCAGGCAAAAACCTCGATTGAATGGGCAATTCGACGGGAAAAAGAAAAAGACTTGATAAAAAACTATGCCCAGAACTTCTCGGATAAAATAAAAAGCCGTATGCCTTTGGAAGAAATCGCCAGACTCGACACTCTGATTGAACTGCACACCGAAGATTTCAACTCTTATAAAGAATGCCGCAACCGCAAGGGCTCAGAATTTGCCGGTGCTGCTTATGCTTTGAATCCCGGTGAAACTTATGGTATTCTCAATACGGATATCGGTGCTTATGCGATTCGATGTGATGCCAGGAACAATAATAATGTGATGACTCCGGAAGCTTATGCCGAGCAGAGAAAGAACGAAGTCGGTAATCGGGTATTTTCCGAGGCAACCAAACAGCCGGAGATTACCGATTACCGCGACGCTAATTTCTTCTAAGATTTTAGTTGACAAAAAAAGAAATTTAGATTATTAGTATATTAGAGTGATGGGGCCCCATCGTCTAGCGGTTAAGGACATCACTCTTTCAAGGTGAAGACACGGGTTCGACTCCCGTTGGGGCCAAAAGTAAACTCTATTTTGCGGGAGTAGCTCAGCTGGTAGAGCATAACCTTGCCAAGGTTAGGGTCGCGAGTTCAAATCTCGTCTCCCGCTTTCCTTTGGCGGCATAGCCAAGTAGCCAAGGCGGCGGTCTGCAAAACCGCTATTCATGGGTGCAACTCCCATTGCCGCCTTGCTGAATTTTGATGAGATTTAAAGGATTAAACCCTGACTGATACGGGACTCTCTTTAATCCTGTCGGATGTTTGCCGGGATGGCGGAACTTGGTAGACGCAAGGGACTTAAAATCCCTCGTTCTTTAACGGACATGCCGGTTCAATTCCGGCTCCCGGCATAGTAAATTAGTATGGGTCGTTAGCTCAGGCTGGTAGAGCATCGGATTTTTAATCCGGTGGTCGCAGGTTCGAATCCTGCACGACCCATTATAATATTAAAATCAAAGATAAAATATCAAATATAACAAGGGGTTGATAATGGAATTGAAGTCAGTAAAATTAAATGTACCAGAAGATAGTAATATCATAATCGGTCAATCTCACTTTATTAAAACCACCGAAGATATTTATGAAATACTGATTACCTCAGTTCCTGGCATAAAGTTTGGTTTTGCTTTTTGTGAAGCATCGGGTCCGTGCTTGATTCGAAGCGAAGGTAATGACCCGGAACTTATAAAACTTGCTGAGCAGAATGCTTATGCAATAGGTTGCGGACATTCCTTTTTTATAATTTTAAAGAACGCTTTCCCAATCAATGTTCTCAATCAGATAAAATTAGTGTCCGAAGTCTGTTCAGTCTTTTGTGCAACCGCTAATCCAGTTGAAGTTGTGATAACTGAGACCGCGTTAGGTCGGGGAATTCTTGGTGTAATTGATGGCGAAAAACCCAAAGGCATCGAGACCGAAAAAGATAAGCAAGACCGTTCAAATTTCTTAAGAAAAATCGGATACAAAAAATAGTCGTTAGTTTTTTACTAACAACCAACAACTAATCCCTAACAACTATTTAGTGGAGGCGGCGGGAATCGCTATGACTGTGACGATGACCAGAGCCGAAACGAAGTGGAGGCGGCGGGAATCGAACCCGCGTCCGAAGCGTTCGAAGTTCAAGTTCTACATAGTTAGTTATTCTTTATTTTCTCGCCGATTCTTTCGCCGAACAACAGGCAAAAACCAGCCAGCCCTATTTTAAATCGGGTTCAGTCCATAAGGCGTAAACCGAACCTTGATCACCCTGATAGACCCTTATTCAATCGCGGGTGAATTGATTGATAAGAGTGGTTGCTTTAATTAAGCAGCCAGTGCAAAGCTGTTATTGGCAGCTGTACGTTCTTCGGATATTTTAACGAGATACCGAAGGTCCTCGCTATGCCCTCGAACCTCTCAGGCACTCCGTCAAAACCATTCGCCCCCGAAAAACATCTATAAAATTATATGGGCTGTAAAACGCTTTGTCAACTTAATAAATTTTGTGGTCTTATTGATGAAAATATGCAAGAACTTGATTTTCGATTTCGGCAAGGATTTCGGTCTGCAGACCGTTCTTCTCTGCGGTAATTATCATCTCTTTTAAGTGCTGTTTTAATAATATCGGTTTTTTGTTGTAAAAT
>CAZXRM010000035.1:0-11652 GCA_964642595.1 uncultured bacterium | reverse complement strand
ACGCAGCATAAGGAGCAAACGGGTCAGGTGCGGTCTGTGGCGAGTTGTCCCAAATCAAACTGATTCGCCCTTCACCCGGTATCAAAGTCACATTTGGTGATGGCGGAGGAGTCGGCATAATCCAGTTGTTATCATAAGCGGCTTGGGCGGCAGAAGATGCCAGTGCCAGTTGATATAAATCACCGACACCGGCAACCGGATTAGACGGTGCGGCAATCACGGCAATCGTGACGGTCGTTATATCGCCAGCGTTCATCGTGAATGGACCAGTTGCCTGCAGAAATCTTTTATCCGCGGGTGTCGCATCGGTTGAATCATACGGATTGAGTTCATAAGGCGGATGCCAGGCGCGACCAGTCATTGCCAGATATTGGGAAGCGTTATTGGGCGGGTCACCGGCAGCAAGCGTAAATATTTTGTAGGAGACCATGCCAAGTTGTTCTAATTCACCGGGCTCGTCAATCAAGCCGTTTAAGTTATTATCAATATGGTCAATTGAATCAATTGAACCATTGCCATTGTGGTCTGAATCAAATGCGTAAGGACTTTGCAGAAAGTCAAATCCGATATATCCGGGGGGAACTCCCCAGCCCTCTTCAAAGTTGCTGTCAAAAACATAACCGACATTGTCGGCATAAACCGAATCCGAGCCAGTACGGTTTTTTACATATTTTCTCAAAATCAGACCGCACATATCGTCAGTCGCATCACCGATATCGGCATCGCACGCCATACCCAGATACATATCTTTCAGTTCATTGCCCGAGACATTTTTGATGGTCAAAGTAAAAAATACGATGTCGCGGTTCCAGGGCAGACTCCAGGAATAAGTTGACTGGTAAATTTCAATGCCGATTGCCGGGTCAAGCGAGACATGACGGGTGATGTCGCGGTCATTATATACGGTCCAGGCATCACCGGTCGAGACGGTTTTGCGCGGCACCGGATAAAAAGTGCCGTGGATTGTGTCGCCGGTTGTCAGAGGTATGCGCAGAGGCGTATCATAAAATCCCTGCATACTTGTTGGAAATTTAGCCGAATCGGGAGGCCAGGATTCAGGATAGATATAGACTTTTTCAAAATCATTGGGATAAGAACCAGGGGTTGTGGCAAAATCCCAAGAGCCGGGTGTAAATTCGCTTTTACCCGAACTCGGGTCATAACCACAGGTGACTAAAGTTTCTCGACGCGAAGGCATTGCGCCAACCCAGATGCCAGCACCATAGATATACATATTGCCCGAACCGCGAGGCCATTCTCCGCCCGGACGATTGATGCCATAACCAAATGTGCCGTAGTTGGTAATCGGCAGCCGCCATTGATTCTTTGCATACCACTGAAAATCCATAATCCGACCCGGATTCCAGGGACGCTCGGCAGTGCGGGCATAACAAAAATTAAAAATGAAAAATAAAAAACCAAAAACACAAATGTAAAAACGTAAAAATTTTTGTGTTTTTAATATGTGTTTTTCATTTTTGGTTTTTGGTTTTTGGTTTTTGATATTCATATGTCTCCTCCTTTAGAATTCAAAGTCAATGCCGAATCGGATTTGGCGGGGTGCGCCGTAATTCAGCGGATTATTGACATAGTCCTGATAAGCAGTCTTGTAGGTAATGTATTCTTCGACATCATTGATGATACCATCGGAATTGATATCTCGTGAGGGATGATAGGTGCTTGCCAGAATCGTTATGTAAGAAGACGAGGTCCAGGTACCGACTTTTAAAGTCGCGGCATAGCCATCGTCATCCGGCTGACCGGTATAACCATAAACCCAGTCAATAGTCAAAGCATTGAACAGGTTAGAAATATCGCACACGACATTGAACTTGTATTTACCGGCAATGACAAATCCCTTGCTGATTTTTGAGTCCGCGATAAATCGTGCCGGCATCCGGCTGCCGTTCTTTTCACCAATCCGGTTACCGGTATCAAGTCCGGATTTCATATCGCGCCGGGTGTAAGGAAGTCCTGAACCATAATTGAACAAAAGCGTTGTCCTTAAATTGCGCGCCGGGATAAATACAAAATCATCCGGAAAATCACAGCCGATATCGAATTTTGCCGAGTTCCGCTCGTCAAAATCAAGCGCATAATCCCGGGTTGGCGGTTCCATTGGTTTACCGGTAATCGGGTCTTGTCCGTAACGATAACGCTCATAATACCATTCATAGGCATACGAGACCGTGCCTTTTGCCAAAGACAGTCCATAGCCGAGGTGGGCAGACCAAAAATCAGACAGTTGTTTGGTAAATCCAATTTCAAACCCGCGCACATTACCATAAGCTTCGTTCTGCACCGGGAAATAACCGGTCGGGACCGCATCAATCACACCGACACCAATCAAATCATAGACATCTTTGTAATAAGCGGTAAAATCACAGGCAAATATCTTTGAGAGCAAAACTTCCAGACCGAGTTCATAAGCAACGGTCTGCTGGGCGCGCAGGTCCGGATTGCCGATAATCTGGTTACCGCGGTTATATGCCGCAGTTGAGATATTCTCAAACAGATAACGGTATGCCGGAGTCTGGAAAAAGTGACCATAAGAAAACCGGAACTTGGTATGCTCACCGATTGGAAATGAAATGCCGAGCCGCGGGGAAAGTTTTAATTTCGTTATTGCCGCCACCATACTGGTATCGGAAATATTGGTCGGGTTTGCCCTTTTATACGCATTCGGGTCTAAATAGTCAAGCCGCAGACCAACCCTTACAACTAGGTCTTCAAAATCCATACGGTCCTGCACATAAGCGGCAAGATTAACCGGGTCAAAATCATACGAATCAACAAAAGGATTTGGATGATAGGGCAGAGAATTGTACCGTCGGAACAGGTAGTTTTGTTTGAATTCGAGACCGCTTTTTATCTCGTGGATTTTGCCGATATTATGAGTTATATCGCCCTTGATAGTGTGCACAGTCGAGCCGTGCAGTTGAAAATAACGGTAATCACCCGCGCCATAAAACAAGCGGTACACGCCATAAGGATTATTGGTCACATCATTTCTCTGCTCCTCGTAATAAGGTCTTAAGTCAAATATCACATCGGGACGGGCTTTGACCGAGTCAAGTGCCTTGAACTGATAATCTTCCCAGAATCGCCAGCCATACTCCAGCCCCATTGACTTTTCCTTAGCCAGGTCGCGTACTGCGGTGACGCGGTTATTCGAAAAATAGCCATAACGCAAGGTATAGAATGTTGATGGAGAGAGCATATGATTGGCAGTAATACCCGCTTTTTGGATATGTTCGAGGCGGGATACAAACCGGTCAAGATAATACTTAAAACCAAGATGATTTTCCGATGTCTGGTCATAAGGATACATTTCCCACTGGTCCCGGGCATAAAAGCCATCCGCGGTCAGTTTTAACCCGGAAAGCAATGGGACGGCATAAGTTAGTTTACCGGTCGCTTTATAATCTGAGCGGTTCTGATGCGGTATTTTATACTTATGCGGGTTATAATCATCGGTGATAAATACCTCACCCGATGCAAAATATCTTAACTTAGAAATTGGGGTTGGTCCGCCAACCGATGCCTCGGCACGATTATAATTGAAATTTAAAGATTTAGGCATAAAAGCGTCAGAAGTATATTTAAAACGCGTTGAAGTCCGTTCCCGTCCTTCCTTAGTAATAACCTGCACAATACCTGACATCGCCTCACCATATTCAGCGTCAAAACCACCGGAAATGACTAAAACCTCGGCAGTCGCCTGCGGATTGACTCTTGCCGCCGAATAACCAAAAATCGGGTCAGAGGTGGCTATGCCATCAACAAAATAAGCAATCTCTTCAGGACGACCGCCGCGCAAATGCGCACCGTCCGAGCCAGCGGCAGAACTTGTCACCAAGCCAGCAGTGAGATTAACAATCGCATTCAAACTTGCCACCGGTAGTTTATCAAATTGTTCCGTAGAAATGACTCGTTGCGTTGATGCCTGAGTCCTTACTAATAGTTGTCGTTCGGCAGTGATTTCTACTGGTCCAACTTGAATTACCGTCGGATTTAAAGAAAAATTAACAGTCACGGTCTGGTCTAAAATCACCAAGACATCTTTCATCCGTATTTCATTGTAGCCAACATAAGACGCAGTAACATTTTGCTTGCCGGCTGGTACATTTGAGATTAAATAATTGCCATTATCATCAGTTGCGGCACCGAGCGGAGTGCCTTCGACAACGATATTTACACCAATCAGTGGTTCTTTGGTTTGAGCATCTATTATCCGACCGCTGATGCGACCAGTTTCGCCAGCATATAAAAAAGTAGCGAGTAGCGAGCAGATAGCAGCGAGTATAAGTAAATAATTGTGAATTGTGAATTGAAAATTGTAAATTCTTTTCATATGTTTCCTCCTTATTGAGTTACCCGTATCGGGATTGTCCAGACAGTCGCTTTTCGCGACGCGTTGGGATAAAATAAAGCAGATGCGGGAATGACTTCGATGTAGAGATGGTGAATGCCGGTTGAAGTAAACGCTACCTTGCCTAAGCCCAGGTTTGGGGTTGATGTAATGTTTATTTTATTCGTGATATATGGCGTACCGCAACTGACAAAAAAGTAATTGCGGTCGGTTGTTGTATCGGTGGGTGTTGATGCGGTAATTTTTACGGTAATTGATTCGTTTTTGGCGATGGTATATAGTGAATCGAGTGATTTTGGATTGTAGATGCCCTTTTTATCCATTCGGGCACCACTGAAAAATGTATCAACTCCAGTTAGTTTGCTTAAAACGACATTGGAAATCGCCGGGGCATCAGTTGAATTCGGAATATACAAGGTATAACCTGTGAGATTGTTAACACAATATGATTTGGAAATAGTGTCCTTTTTTAATTCCATTTTTCTCATTGTTGTATAGTGATACTGGATATTAAATGCTTGAGTATCAGTAAATACTGAATCAGTTATCGAACTTACCCGCCAGGTCGTATCCCAGGGTGAGATTGAGGAATCAATGCCCGATACATAGAATTGAACAACCCATAAGTGATTGTATTTCAGCCCAGCAAGGCAATTCTCAGTCGTATCTTTATAGGTTACAAAGCAGAATGTGTCAATTCTATGAATAGTGTCGTTTTTGACGCCGAATAGTAAGTCAGCAAGGTGAACGCTATCCTGTAATTGGTTGTAAAAATTTACCAAATTACCGATTTTAAGTAGCGTTATACCATTGCGGGATATTGTATCAGCACTGGTTAATGGGACAAGTACTTGCAATGGATAATTGATTAACTGATTATTCTGACCTTGAATGAAATTGTGACCATTTAAAATGCTGCGCCAGTTTTTCAATGTGTCATTAACTGCGGTCGAATCGGAAGAAGTCCACCAGGGCCAGGGAGCAGGCGCTTCGCGACCGCAGTTAGTAGTGAGTAGCGAGCATATAGCAGCGAGCATTACTAAATAATTGAAAATTTTTGTCATAGGTTTTTCCTTATAATAAAATTAACCCCACACCTATCAAAGCAGCCAATAGCAATTTTGCTAATAGCCCTTAGCAATGATAGGTGCGGGGTACACCTTGTAAAAGTTAGTTAGTTAGTTATAACAAGTTTTCGAGTGATAGATTTGGAATTTGTCGTCAGCGTATAGAAGTAGATTCCGGCATTTACTTTTTTACCGAACTCATTTTTTCCATTCCAGATTATCGAATATTCGCCCGCCGGTTTGTTTTCCGAAATCAGTGTTTTGACCAGTCGTCCGGACACATCAGAGATTGAGAGCGTGATATTGCCCGCAGAGGATAGCGAATAGCGGATAGCGGTATGCGACTTTGCCGGATTTGGTATTGCCGGTCTTAACGCAAAGTCGTAAAATTTTGGGTAGTCGTTTTGTTCAATACCTGGTGTTAAGGGTACGGGTACCCGATGCACAATCATCGGGTTAACGCAGAAACGATGTTCGGACTGCAGGAATGCACCGGCAATTGAATCGTTCATATACATTACGAGTAATGTATCACCCTGCACACCGCCGACAACCGGGAATCTTTTGGACATTGTGTTGGGAGTGGTAATTTTCTTTTTAGCATACCAGGTCAAACCATTATCACGGGATTCGGCGATATGGATGTCGGCTCTTGCCAGGTTTGTGATTGGTTCATAGTTGAGCGAGTCAAACTGCTCCCAGGCAACATACAGGTAATTATTGGTCGGGTTTTGGCAAATCGAAGGTCTTGTGGCAAAGATTGCATTATAACCTACTGCGGCATTTAATGTTTCAGCATCATAATGATGGATTAATGAATATGCCGGCGTATTGGTCGGGCAATAATGCCAGATTTCTGCGGGTAAAGTATAACCGGTATCAGCAACCGACATCACAATATGAAAATTGTCTGCGCCGTCAAACATTGCGTATAATGATGAAATGTTAAAGCCGGGTGTCATACCGACTGAAGGCGGGAACGGAATCTGGGTTGATGTGCCCCAGGTCGCGCCACCGTCGGTGGACAGTGTGTAATAGGCGCGCTCTGGATACGGGTCATTGGAGCTTTCCCAGACTACGATTACTTTATTGGATATTTTCGATGCCGCAATATTCTGGTCAGGGAAATAGGGCTGGGGTCCGGGCGGTGCAATCGTTACATAAGGAGTCCAGGTTGTCCAGGGCGATGTTGTTCTTGAATAGTATAAGTCATAGGTCGTTGCAACATCAATTGCCGCAACATGGACATTCTGGTTCTGAGTTACGCCAATACAGGGCCAGCGATAACCGGTTGGACCCTGACTGTATTCAAACAGACCGCTTCCTGCATCGGTTTCTCGGGCTAATTTTACGGAAAGTACGCCGCCAAGCGAATACTGACCGCTGACCACAAATTTTCCGGTTGGGTCTAAATCCGCACCGCCGCCAACTGAGGATAATGTATGCGGGAATACGGATTGACCGGATGACATATAGTTTGTTGGGTTGATTATAGCCCAGGTTTTAGTTGACCAGTCATAGATATTGCAGTACATATTTCTATCCGACATTGCTTCAGTATTTGACCATAGCCAAGCACCGAACAAGAAATTGTTAGGGCTATTTCTTAACATAGAAAATACCGGTCCATTAATCCAGTCATAGCAAGTCCCGCCGATTGCTTCAGTGCGTCCGAAATCAGGAAGCAACGGATAAGGATTACCATTCGAGGAATTTCCAATTTCCAATTTCAAATTTCCAATGTTTACGGGTGGTTTAGGTATTGGTGAGTTTTCGTCAATGATTGCGGTTTTAACCCGATGCAGTTCTCGGTTGACTGCAAATGTTACGCTTAGCATTATTAGAACTAATAATACTATTTTTTTCATACTACCTCCATTTTTTTTATTTGCCACGGAGACACGGAGCACACAAAGGGGTATTTTTAACCACGGATTTAACTGATTTAACGGATTATAATTAAAGTTTTATTTCATCCGTCTAATCCGTGTAAGCAGTGGTTTCATTATTTTTTCTCCGTGACTCTGTGGCATTTTGTATTTAATTTGTAACTATCAGTTTTCTGGAAACGGATTTGCTCGATGTTTTGAGCGTGTAGAAGTAGATACCAGATTGCACTTGATTGTCCGAATTGTCTTTTAAGTTCCAGGTTGCCGAGTATTCGCCAGCCGGTTTTACACCATTTGCAATGGTTCGGATTGGTCTGCCTAAGATATCATAAACAGTTAAATCAATGTTTGATGTGGCGGGTAGCGAATAGCGGATAGCGGTATGTGAATTTGCTGGATTGGGCAGGGCATTGAGCGAGAAATTGTAATATTTATTGTAATGATTTTCTTCGATACCGGCAAGCGGCAGAGAGTTTTTATGGAAACGATGTAACACGACCGGATTGCGGGTCCAGGTGCCCTGGGTGTACAGTTCAAATCCGGCAATCGAATCAATTACATATTGCACGAAAACTGTATCGTTCTTCACGCCGCCAACGCAGGGCCAGCGCTTGGATGTTGTATTGTAATCAGTAATTCTGCCTTTGCGCGATACGGTCTGACCGTTATTGGTCAATTCGGCAACATGAATATCAGCGCGGGCTAAATCAGTCAATGGTTCGTAATTGAGCGAATCAAACTGCTCCCAGCAGACATAGAAATTGTTGGTGCTCGCATCCTGAGCAATCGTTGGTCGTGTCGCAAAGATTGCATTGTAACCGACTGCAGCATTTAAAGTGTCGGCTTCGTAATGATGGATTAAGGTCCAGGGATTTCCGGTATTTGCCGGACTGTACATCCAGATTTGCGCAGGCATCGTATAACCAGTATCAGCAACGGATGCGACAATCCGCAGATTGTCAGTATTATCAAACATTCCGGATAATGATGAGATATGATAACCAGGTACAATACCGCCATAAGAAGGCGGAAACGGAAGCTGTGTTACCGTACCCCAGGTCGCGCCACCATCAGTTGATATTGTATAAAAAGCGCGTTCCGGATAAGCATCCTCGGATGATTCCCACATCACCACTAATTTATTCGAGGTGCGGGATGCCGCGATATTTTGGGTGCAGAAACCAGCCGATGGCGCAGGCGGTTGAATGTAAGTTGGTGTTGTCCAGTTAGGCCAGGTCTGAACCCGGGTATAATAAATTGAATCCGATGAACCAGTCGCAGCAGAACTGACACTGACCGTTGCAGTATGAATCCAACCATTACTGGTGGCTCCGACTGCGGGCCATTGATGATCGACTAATCCGCTGCTGTAACTAAAAAGACCGGTTCCTGGTCCGACATCCAATGCCACAACCGTATTTAATACACTGCTGATTGATTGATGCGTTGCAATTATTGCACTGCCCGATGTCGGGTCAGACGACATTGAACCGAATCCGCTTTTAAGAGTATAAACCGACTGTCCGGTTCCCGGTACCAGCCAGGTTCTGGTTGCAAAATCATAGAAATTATAATATTCATTTCGGTCCGGTGCGCCGGCGGACGGCTGGGTTGCACAAAACATCCAGGAACAGTGAATACCATTAGCAACCGGGTCAACGATACATCTGGTCAACATCGGTCCATTGTACTGCCAGTCATAAGTCGTATAACCGACAACTTCGGTTCTTCCTAATAATGGCAGCAGGGGAGTCGGGTTGGAATGGGGACGGGAATTATTGACAGTTGATGCGAATATTTGTTGTTCGCCAGGATTCTGTAATATAGTCTGGACTTTCATTTTGTCCCGGTTTACGGCAAAGCCGATAACCAGTAACATACATAGTAGTATAACTACTTTTTTCATAATACCTCCATTTTGATTTTTGAGACGCAGACTTTCGCAGAATTATTGGACGCTGATTTTCGCAGATTTCCCTGATTTTCTTTATCTTTAATCTCTGCGTTTATCTGCGTCCTTATATTTATCTCTGCGTTCATCTGCGTACTGATTTTTTCTCTGTATTGTATTGTTTTGTTTATGATACAATTACTCCTTTCTTTTCTTTTTATTTTTGTGATTTTAAGTTAAATTTGAACGGGATTGATACCCAGACTCGGACTAACTGGTCGCGTTGTTTTGCGGGCGTAAATTCCGCACCACGCGCGGTATTCATTGCTGCTTCGTCAAGCGAGGTGTTACCCGAAGACTTTCTGATTTTTACATCAACTACTTTTCCGTCAACATCAACCAAAGCATCAACCACGACCTGTCCTTCGATACCGGCTTGTCTTGCCAATTCCGGATATGCTGGTTTCGGGATGCTTTTGGTCTGGGGTTTAACTTCGACTGCCCAGAACGGAACGACCGGAATATCAGTCTCGGTCGGCTTTTTGGTAATTTCGGTAAATTCGGTCTTTTCAATGGTCGTTGCTTCGACTTCTTCCGGGGTTTCAGCGGCAACCGGTAACTGCGGTTTTACGACCTGCGGCGGCTCGGCAATTTTCTCGAGTTCGGGTGGTAATTGTTCAGATATGGTTGCAGTCTCTTTGCGCAGTTTATAGACACTACCGCCCAAGAATTCCTGCGGCAAAACGAGGAAAAACAGAATAAGCAGTGCCAAAGCGGCAATCACACTGTAACGAATATAAACAGTATAGTACAAATCCCAGTCAAACGCTTGTTGTATTGTTTGTTTCATAATTCACCTCTCAACAATTTATTTTTAGGACGCAGATTTTCGCTGATTGCATTTGGATACTGATTTGTATATAATCCACGGTCTGTAATCTTTTTATATCTGCGTTCATCTGCGTTCTACCTCTACTTCATTAGACTATTTATATTCGAATTCGGTTGCAAAAGTAATTTTTAGAGCACTGGCTTCTTTGAGTGCTTCCAATACATCGTTGACTCGACCGTACTCGCTTTCCTTATCGGCGCGCACAACCATAATTAAATCCGGATTATCTGAAATTTTGTCGCGGGCAATTGATATTACTGACGGTATGTCAAGCAGATTGTCATTGATTGATGTCCGACCGGCTTTATCGAGCCAGACATGGGCAACATTGCGCCGTTTCATAATGCGCTCGGTTGCTTCCGCGGTCGGGAGTGTGATTTTCAGACCGAATTCCGAACGGAATACGGTCGTGAGCATAAAGAAGATAATCAAAAGAAATGCGATATCCGCGGTGGATGCGGTTGGGATTTCGGTATCCTGTTTTTTAACAAGTGCAATTCTTTTCATTATTAACTTCCTTCCTTGACTGGTACCAGCGAAATCTTTTCTGCTTTTGCCAGTTTCAATTCATCAAAGACATCAATCATTGTTTTATAGGGTGCGGTTCGGCTGACGCGCAGAGCAATGACTAAATCCGGGTTAGTTGCCAGTTCAGTTTTTACGATATCTTTCAGTTCCGGGACGGTGACGATTTTGTCTTTGATTAGCACCTCGCCCTGCGGATTGACCGCAATCGTCAATATGTTCTCGGATTTAATTTTAACTTCTGAGCCCTTTTCCGGTAATACGATTTTAAGTCCTTTTTCACGGCTGAAAATCGAGGTGGTCATAAAAAAGATGATGATGAGAAATGCGATATCGCCCATCGAAGCGGTCGGAATTGTCGTCTTTTTTTGTTCGGTTTGTCTCAGTTTCATATTCGTCTCACTTTTTTACCTGATTTTTTAACCACGGATTGGACGGATTAGACGGATATTGCTAACCACAGAAGACACAGAAAACACAGAAGCAAAAAATTCAGTGAATTCAGTATTCTCAGTGGTTAATTTCTTCTCTGTGAAAATCGGTGTAATCAGTGGTTTCATTTTCAATTAAATATTATTTCGGTGTGCAGACGAATTTTTCTGACAGGTAGTCAATCAGCGATGCCGCGGAAGTTTCCATGTCCCGCGTGTATGAGTTGACTCGACCCTGAATCAGAATGAAAACGATTGACAACGGTGCCGCGATGATTAGTCCCCATTTGGTCGTAATCAGTGCTTCGGAAATACCGCTGGCAACAACCGTCGGTTCGACTTCTCCGACCGCGGCGACTGCTTTGAAAGCGCTAATCATACCTTGAACTGTGCCAAGAAATCCCAGAAATGGAGCAACAGTCACAATACCGCCAATTAAACCCATTCCTCGGTCGAGAAATGCTAATTCGGTGGTGGATGTCCGAATAACCGCATCTTCCATCATTGCCCGCCCGCCGCTCGATTTTTCCAGGGCTGCCTTGCAGATATTGGCAACCGGTGATGTGGTATTATTGCAAAGTTTGA
>CAZXRM010000034.1:2692-12013 GCA_964642595.1 uncultured bacterium | reverse complement strand
CCACACCATTAAATTGGCTTTTTTTATATGCTTAATAATAATCTATTATTAAAATTTGTTAAGAACTGCCAAAAGCATTTTTTTTATTGTAACATGCCCGGAGATTTCAAAAAAGAATTTACCTTTAATACTAATATTCACCCGATGCAAAAATCTATAAAATCAGCAATAATATTATAATCAAATAATTGACTTTTGCATTTAGGTTAATATGCTTTAATTAAATATCTCTTTCGAGTCATCTAATGAAAAAGGTAACCGTAATATTTTTTCTGTGTTATTATTTATTGGCAAACGGACAAGGCAGCGACACCCTGAAAGTTTTGTTTGTCGGCAACAGCCATACTTATTTCAATAATATGCCAATATTATTTGACAGTTTGTCAAAATCGGCCGGAAGACCTGTAATCACCGGCATGAGTGCGCCGGGTGGTTATACTTTACAACAACATTCGACGACCCCGGCAACTTTGAATAAAATCGAACAAGGAAATTGGCATTATGTTGTTTTGCAGGAGCAGAGCCAGATTCCGACGATTAATCGTTTAAGATTTTCCAGTATGTATCCAGGGGCAAGAAGATTAGATTCATTGATAACTGCATACAATGAAACAACCGCATTTTTTATGACCTGGGGCTGGAGATTTGGCGGGCAGATGATAATCGGAGGAGATTCAAGTCCTTATTTTGCCAATTATTTTCATATGCAGGAATCGGTTCGCGTTGCCTACGAATCAATCGCAGTCGAGTTGTCTGCAAAGGTATGTCCGGTCGGCTTGGCGTGGAAACGGGCAAGAACGATTGATACTTTGGTTGAGTTGTGGCAGGACGATAACTATCATCCAACGCTTAAGGGTTCGTATCTTGCTGCTTGTGTTTTCTATTCGGTCTTCTTTCATTCAAGCCCGACCGGTCTTTCCTATACCGCCGGCTTGTCTTTACAGGATGCGCTCTTTTTTCAAGATATCGCCTGGCAGACACTATCGGCAATAGACGAAAACTTAAAACCAACCGTTTTAAATACCCGCCAATTTTTAATAACTCCTAACCCGATACGGCATTTTGCAATAATCAAATATCCGTATAAAGCACATATTTCTATTTACGATAAAACCGGGCAACTTGTTAAAAAATTCATTCCGTCCAATAAAACCGTCTGGAACTTAAAAGACAACTATAACCGCGATGTTCCGGATGGTGTCTATTTTGTTTTTGTTGATTGTAATGGTATCCGGACAACGAATAAAATTGTTATCGTTAAATAATAAAAAATATTGACCGCATTTTGACTTTATGTTAAAATTATCTAATGTTAATTTATTTAAATTTCAGGAGGCAATAATGAAAAAACTCCTCGTATTGTTCCTGCTCACCGGCGGTCTGCTCTTTCTTTGCGCGCAGATTCCGACATTCGCAAACTATTTTAATATTTCCGCCAATGGCTCGCCGATTACGGTTCCGCTCGGTTGTGCCTCGCCTTATGTGTATGATTGGGATGGCGACGGATTGAAAGACCTGCTTTTTGGGCAGTTTACATCCGGCAAAGTCCAGTTCTGGAGAAACTCAGGGACCAACGCAGCACCGGTTTTCACGACTGGTTCTTATGTCCAGGCCGGCGGCGTTGACATCTCGGTCTCATCGGGCTGATGTCAGGGCGCGGCAATCGCAGTTTGCGATTGGAATAATGATGGTCGAAGAGATTTAATCGTCGGCGAAAGAAACGGTTATATCACTTTTTTTAAAGCCACTGCACCGAACAATGCTTTAATCAATGCCGGTCGGATAAAATCGAACGGCGTTGACATAATGGTTGATTATAATTCGACTCCGTTTATCAATGACTGGAATGAAGACGGTAAAAAAGATTTATTAACCGGCCAGACCGGTGAATACGGCGGTACCAACAATGTCAGGGTTTATTTAAACATCGGAGAAGATTCAATGCCGGTGTTCGGTTCTTATACTGCTATCACCTGTGGTGGCGCGCCGATTAATTTGCAACGCGCCTGTCCGGTTGTATATGACCTGAACCGCGACGGACTTAAAGATTTGATAAGCGGTGATATTAACGGTTATGTTTATTTTTATCCCAACAGTGGAACCAATGGAGCGCCGGTTTTTGCCGGCAATCAACGCTTGACCACGCAGGGTGGTGCGTATATCTCTGATGGTTTGGCTGAACCGCACATTCATTTTAATGATTGGGACGAGGACGGCGATTTAGACCTGGTCTTTGGTGAATATGGACCGTATAACGGCAATATCCGGGTTTATTTAAACCTGACCAATCCCGGTATCGAAGAAAATCACAATATAATTATATCAAATTTTAATCTTTCCATCACACCTACGATTATCACCAATCAAGCATCAATTGACTACACGCTGGCCAAACCGACCACGGTTAAAATAAACGTCTACTCCAATAATGGTTGTTTAATTGCAACGCCGGTTAACGGTTATCAAGAAAGCGGTCAAAAACATTTCTTGTTAAATTTTGATAACGCATTAACGCCCGGTATTTACTTTATTCAAATTCAAGCCGGCAATTATACTGAAACAAAAAGAATTACGCTCTTAAAATAAACATAAAAACTAAATTGTCAAGGGTGCATCTCTTATGGGACGCACCCTTAACTATTATTAATTAACCAATAAACCGTGAAATGTTTATGCGTGACCGTTGAGCGATAAAAATCACGGCTCACGGACTTCGGTTTTCGACTTTTTGATAAACCGTTATACCTTAAATTTAAATCTGCTTTTGAAATGCCTTAACGGCAGTTCCCGGCCATAAACAACTTCTACGCCCGGGATTTTGTCTCGGTTTTTATATAAACATTTTATCGGTTCAGCAAGAGTAAACAAATCATGGTCTTCGTATACCAGTCTTGGCACGGCTGCCCTGACATAATTTACTCTTGGTGAGGGCGGAATCTCTTTGCTGTCACGGTATTTACCAAAAGCATAAATGCCAAGTTCACATAACCGGTGTCCAGCAATCATCATTAATGCATTGAAAGCAACTCCTTTAAAATCTTCGTCTTTTGCCTCATTATTAAAAAACTTATCCATATCAATATAGACCGCGTGTCCGCCGATTGGCTTGATTATCGGAATGTTATACTCAACTAATTTTCTACCAAACCTTTCAACTTGCTCAATACGGTATTTGAGATATTGCTCTTTAACGACGGTTTTCAGTCCTTGCACAAGCCCTTTTAAATCTCGGCCGGCTAATCCGCCATAAGTCGGATGCCCTTCGGTCAGAATTTGATGGTCATTCAATTTGCCTGGAAAATGCGGGTATTTTTTTAGAAACAGCCCGTGCTGTTTTAGCACAATACCGCCGCCGATATTAACCATCCCGTCTTTTTTAAAGCTGGCGTGAAACCCGTCACAATAACTGAACATTTCATAGACAACCTGCTCAATCGTCTTGTATTTATAGCCGTCTTCCTTCTGTTTGATAAACCAGGCATTTTCCGCAAACCGGCTGGCATCAATAAAAAACGGAACCTTATATGCCGTGGCAAGCTCGTGAACTTTTTTGATGTTTGCCATTGAAACCGGCTGGCCGCCAGCGGTATTATTGGTGATTGTCAGATAGATTATCGGGACTTTATCACCTTTTGCCTTGAGCAGTTTGGATAAACTTTCGATGTCAATATTGCCGCGAAACGGAAAAGATTCGTCGTGGTCAAGGTGTTCCTGGCACGGAAGGTTTATTGGCACCATCCGGTTGTTTTCAATGTTTGCTTCGGTCGTATCAAAGTGCGAATTGCTCGGAATTACAACATCAATGGGTTTAACACCGGTGCTTTCCATCTCTTCCCGGAGCAGGGTGAATAAAGCATGTTCAGCGGCGCGTCCCTGATGGAAAATAAAAAGGTTGTCCTGGGTTTTATCAAGCCCTTTCCATTCCGGTCCGAATGTTTTTTCAATCTGGTCTTTCAGTTCGAAATATCCTTCATTAGAACCATACGCTTCGTCGCCGAGCAGAATTTGTGACAACTGCTCCATCGTCATTGTTGTTGTGCCTGAATCAGAAAGCAAATCGCAGCCCGGTATTAAACTGGCCGGAAACATAAATGCGTTGAGCCCGACATCTTCCAGAACTTTGCGTCTCAAGTCAAAATCTTGTATTGAACATTTGCGGAAACGAACAAATGCATTACGATATGGTCGTGGTCGGGCATATCTTGACAAACTACAAGTGGTGTCTATTATTTTCTGAAATTCCTTAATAAAAAAT
Source organism: uncultured bacterium (assembly GCA_964642595.1). Taxonomy (GTDB): domain Bacteria; phylum Hydrothermota; class Tepidihabitantia; order Tepidihabitantales; family CAIPLT01; genus CAIPLT01. The sequence continues at coordinate 7,758 of CAZXRM010000034.1, read as the reverse complement.
TCAATCATATTATCGGCAGTTAAAAGATGTATCAATACTGCTTGTTAAATATTAAATGTTATATCCGAAAAGTCAACCCCGCACCTTTATTCGCTTCGCTCAATTGCAAAATGCAAATTGGAAATTTTAAAATTTATAATCTTCAATTTACAATTAAACTTCAGTTGTGAACGGTGCGCGGGTCAACCCCGTCCGCTTCGACTCGTCTTCAGCGAGGCGAGCACCCGACAAAGCAGCCAATAGCAATGTGCCAATGGCCATTGGCAAGGATGAGTTCGCTAAGTTTTTTCCCAATTAAACTTTTTTTAGATATCTGTGTCTAATTATATGTATGAAAAATCCTGTTAAAGCAATTAAACTTCAAGAAAGCGAGGGTAAAATGACCAAAATACGCAGCCGTTTAACCGCAGTTACAATCATAGTATTGGGTCTGTTGATTGCCACGCCTGCCCTGTTTGCCGATGGCGGACGGACACTCCGACCGGCAAATCAACAAACCCAATTCCTCAATCAGCCGCAAAGGCATTTCCGTAATCAACGGCAAAACTTTAAAAACCGCCGAATGGTTCGACAGAATCGAAGACTGCGCCATCGAAACCGATTCCAAAGAAATATTATTGGAAAACTGTGCTCGAGACTATTCAACCACAACCAGTGCGATAATCAATGCCGCGGAAATCATAATCAGCATCCGCAGGGTCACCATTACGGACGACCATAATTTCTATGTTATCAGTCAGGGGGCAACACGCATCAGTCGTTGCCCCTTTTTATCTTGATTGTGGCAACAAGTCACGAATCTGATTGTCACTGAAAGTTTGGCTTTTTTTGTAGTATAATATATAGCAATATTTTTAAAATGGAGCTGAATTAATGAAATCAATATTACTTTTTACGATTGTATCATTTTCCGTGATGCTTTCGCAATCGCTGACATTAGACGATTGTATTATGATTGCCAAACAAAACAATCTTGTATTACAGCAAGCTAAAATGGAAATTGAAGCGGCACGCGCTAACTTAACAGAAGCGAATTCTTCCTTCTATCCGAACATCAGTGCTTCGACCAATTACCGTTTCGGCGGCAGTGCTTCGACCGATGCGTCCGGTAGTTTTTCGTCGGGTATCAGTGCTCAATATGCGCTGTATAAAGGCGGCTCGATTCGGGCTGGTTCGAAAATCGCCAGCAACAGAATTAAAATCGCCGAACAAAACTACCGTCAAAAAGAAAATGAGGTTGTGCAGTCGGTAAAGCAGACCTTTTATAAGATTTTACAGACGCAACAGCAGATTGTGCTGATTAATACTATTTTGAAAAGGCGCAATGATAATCTTACGCTTCTGAAATTAAATTACAGCGTCGGGCGAGAGAACGAACCTAATGTAAGACAAGCCGAGGTCAGTTTAAATCAGACCGAATATGATTCTTTGCAAGCTGAGCAAAGCCTCGTCTTGACCACGCTCACATTAAGACAACTCTTGAATTTGCCCGACCCGGATATTTCCATTCAGTATCAGGATAAGACAATTGTATTTCCCGGGCTTGACAGTCTGACTGAAGAAGCCGGGAACAACCGACCCGAAATTATCAGCCAAGAAGCAAACCAGGAAATCCTTGCCGCTCAAAAGACTCAGGCAAAAAGCAATTATCTGCCGAGCATATCCGTATCCTCTTCTTATGGTTTGGGCGGAGACGATTTTTTCAAACAGAGCGACGACTGGAACGCCGGAATTGGTCTTTCCCTACCGCTCTTTAATGGTTTTTCAACACAGGCAAAAATAAAGCAGGCAAATATTTCAATCAAACAGAACGAATTAAAAATAATGGATTTGACCAACAACATTGAATCGGAAGTGAGACAGGCGTATGCAAATTGGCGGCTGGCTAATAAAAATCTTGAAGTGAGCAACAAAACTCTCCGAGCCGCGCAAGATGCTTACCAATTAACCAAACTGCAGTATGAACAGGGCAGCACGTCCTATTTCTTTCTACAGCAGAAGGAAAGCGACTTGACCCAGGCAGAAAACAGTAATGTCACTGCCTTATACAATCTGCGCACTTCGGTTGCGGCATTAGAAAAGTCAATTGGAAGGAGTAATTAAAAATGAAGAAAGTATTGATTGGTATATTAATTTTAGCGGTTATCGTGACCGGATTTTTTCTCGTTCGGAAAAGGTTTGCAAAAAAATCTAAAAAAGAGCAGGTTATAACGTCCGAAGTCTCCCGCGGCACTATCGAAGTAAAAGTAACCTCAACCGGCACAATTCAACCCTATACCAGAGTCCAGGTTAACTCGCCCGTTTCGGGTCGGATTGACCGTGCCCTGGTTAACGAAGGCGATATGGTACGGTCCGGCGATATTTTGGCATGGATTTCATCCGAAGACCGCATCGCTCTTTTGGATGCGGCGCGTTCCAATTTAGATGCGGCGCAGAAAACCGGCGACTCAACTGCGATTAAAGAAGCGCTGGCGTCACAGCGAATTGCCGAAAACGCCTATAAACCGGTTCCGCTTACCAATTCCATTTCCGGTAAGGTAATCGCCCGTTCCTGCGAAAGCGGGCAAAATGTCACTACCCAAACTGTCTTGTTTGTCATTTCCGACCGGCTCGTCGCAAGCGTAAAGGTTGATGAAGCTGATATCGGCAAGATTTTTGTCGGGCAGGACGCACTGATTAATCTTGATGCTTTTCCTGCCGAAAACATTCAGGGCAAAGTCGCCAAGATTGCTCATGAGGGCTCGCTCGTTTCCGATGTCGTCGTCTACAATATTATGATAGAGCCGTTGCATGTCCCGTCTTATTGGTCATCCGGTATGACCGCCAATGTTTCGTTTGATATCGTCAACCGGCAAAATGTGTTAACGCTGCCAAGCTCAGCCGTAAAAGAACGTAATGGTAATAAATTTGTAATGGTTATGGTCAATAACCGTCCCGAACCAAAACAAATCACAACCGGTGCTACGGATGGCAAATCAATTGAAATAACCGGCGGGCTAAACGAAGGCGAGCGGGTGATAACAAGCAATGGTACGGGCGAAAACCGACAGAATTTCCCGCACAATCAAAGAAGATTCATACCGGGTATGATGCATTAACCAGAGGCATTAAATGATTGAGTTAAAAAACGTCAGTAAAATTTATCGGATGGGCGATGTCGAATTAGCGGCACTGAAAAACGCCTCGTTCCGGATTAACGATGGCGAATTCATTGCAATTATGGGACCGTCCGGCTCGGGTAAATCAACCTTGTTAAATGTCCTGGGATGTTTGGATGTTCTTACTAATGGCGAGTATTTGATTGACGGAACCGATGTCAGTCAATTTACCGATTCACAGCTTGCTCAGTTACGCAATGATAAGTTCGGGTTCATTTTTCAAAACTATAATCTTCTGCCGCGGTTAAATGCCGTGTCCAATGTCGAGCTTGCACTGATTTATTCCGGCGACCACAATGACCGCCGAACCAAAGCGCTTAATTCTTTGAAAATGGTAAATCTTGAGAGTCGGTCTGCGCATCGCCCTAAAGAAATGTCCGGCGGTGAGCAACAGCGGGTCGCAATTGCCCGGGCTTTGGCGAACGAGCCGTCGGTTATTCTTGCCGACGAACCAACTGGTAATCTTGATTCCAAATCCGGCAAAGAAATAATGTCAATTTTAACCGAACTCAATAATCGGGGCATTACCATATTAATGGTTACCCACGACAACAATGTTGCGTCCTATGCCCATCGTATTATAAGACTAAAAGACGGAGAAATTGTAGAGGACGAAAAGACTGCAGAAAACAGAAATGAAAAAAGTGCGCGGGTCCCGGCAAATAATGGTAAGAAAAAACGGAATTTCACAATTGCCGAAATGAAAGAAAGCGTGGTTATGGCGGTATCTTCAATCTTTTCCAATAAACTGCGCAGTTTTTTGACGATGCTCGGTATTATTGTCGGTGTTGGGGCGGTCATTACAATGATTGCGATCGGTCAGGGTGCAAGCGTGCAAATCACCCAAAGAATCAGCCAGATGGGTGCAAATCTTTTGCAGGTGCGTCCCGGCTCTTTCACGTCCGGCGGGGTGCGGTCTGCGGCGGGCAGCCGGACCTCGCTTAAATACGATGATGCTCTGGCAATCGCCGGCCAGGCCCAGCACATAAATAAAGTTGATGCGAATTTTTCGAGGAACGGACAGGTGGTTTTTGGCTCGCAAAATACCAATACCCAGATTAACGGTGTTACGCCTAATTATCCTGAGATAAGAAACTTTCCGCTTGAGACCGGTTCTTTTATCTCGGATGATGATAACCGGTTTATGCGTCGGGTGGCAGTGCTTGGCAAAACCGTTGACTCAACCCTGTTCGGCGGCGAAAATTCTATTGGACAATATATCAAAATTAACCGCAATATATTTCAGGTTATCGGAGTAATGAGCCGGAAAGGCAGCGGCGGCGGATTTCGGGACGAAAATGACGTTGTCTTTGTGCCGTTATTGACTGCCCAGAAAAGACTGTTTGGTGTGGATTATGTTTCGGTTATCAATATCGAAGCCAAATCCCAGCAAGATATGAGCCAGGCATCCAGTGAAATTACCTCTATTCTCCGGGAGCGGCATAAAATCAGAAATCCAGAAGACGACGATTTTAATATTATGTCGCAGTCGGACATTTTATCCACGGTCAAGGAAACGAGCAGGACATTTACAATCCTCCTGGCCGGTATTGCAATTGTTAGTTTGATTGTCGGCGGTATCGGCATTATGAATATTATGTTTGTCTCAGTAACCGAGCGCACCAAGGAAATCGGTATCCGCAAGGCGATCGGCGCCCAGAAATGGGACATTTTAGGTCAGTTCCTGATTGAATCGGTTATCGTATCATTAAGCGGCGGATTTATCGGCATTGCATTTGGCATTTTTGCCAGCAAGGTAATGAGTCATTTTGGCAGCTGGACGACCGTAATAACGCCCGGCTCGGTTTTACTTTCTTTCTTCTTTGCCTTTGCGGTTGGGTTTTTCTTTGGATTCTACCCAGCACGCAAAGCCGCTTTACTTAACCCGATTGATGCATTAAGATACGA
>CAZXRM010000034.1:0-2592 GCA_964642595.1 uncultured bacterium | reverse complement strand
ATTGCACACTCCGCTATCGAAAACCCGAGTTAGTCTTACTGAAAGTTTTAGAGGAGAATTAATCCCAAGCAAAGGTAAGTTCGAGTTAGTGAGTAGCGTTAGTTAAGCAAATCTACCAAAAGCAGATTTGTTCCCTTTAAAGCTTTCTTTCACTTTAATCCGAGTCGGTGGAAAAAAGTAAAATAAAATTTGACTCGAAAGAAAATCATCTATCTCTGATAGATGTAGGAGAAAAAAATGAGCAGTAAACTCTATGTCGGTAATCTTCCGTTTTCAACAACGGATGCAGATCTCAACGCAATGTTTGCCAAACACGGCACCGTCACATCGGTCAGCATTATCACAGACAAATATACCAATCGGCCGCGCGGTTTCGCGTTTGTCGAGATGGAAACCGAAGAAGCCGCCCAGAAGGCGATTTCCGAATTGAACGGCAGTCAGGTTGACGGCCGGGCAATTGTGGTCAATACGGCAAAACCGATGGAACAAAGACGCGAGCGTTCGTTTGGTAATCGCGGTGGTGAGCGTTCCGAAAGACCCCGACGCTGGTAATTCCTATCTTTACCAATACAAAGAGCGGTCGAAAGACCGCTCTTTTATTTTAATCGCTCCTGATTGAGTCTCCAGGTTTCAAATTCGTTCTTGTGCTTTTCACAAAATATCGCAAATTCGTCGTAAAACTCCGGCTCGGGCACCGAGTGCGCCTGTTTCATATATTCCAGACCTTCCCAGCTGTCCCAATAAAAATCCGGCACCGGATAAGTTCTTTTACACACACGGCAAAGATTAACGATTGTATTTAAGAAATTCGACGCATTAGGATTGACATACTTTGTATAATGCCCGCAATACTTACAGCGTATCAAATTTCGACTGCCGGTATATTTTCTCATAACGAGATGGATTGCAATCGTCATAATCAGTAAAAAAGCAAAAGCGAATATCTCAAGCCAGCCGTTGAAATTCAAATCAATCAGGGCAAATTTCGCCTCCCATTTACTAATCGCGGCCAGCAGAAACGAGAAACTCGCCGGTGCGGTCACATATTTAAGATAATCAACCCATCCGTATTTTTTCAGCACCTTCATATTTTCGATATGTCTTTTATCGTCATCGCTCAAAAGAGAATTTATAACATTCTTGCATTTCCCCAGGTGAGGCGTCAGGATAATATGATATTTATTGTCATATGCTGATAACTTTTCAAATATCCGGCAAGCCTCTTCATAATTCGTTTTGTTGTATAATTTTACCCCCTGGTCAATAAACAACTGAAGATTTTCCTCGGTAATCTTCTCGCTGGTAAAATCAAACTGCTCTTTCGACATATATACTACAACAATCTACTGCTTATAAGATAATTGTCAATAGCAATTATTCTTGACTTAGATAAAATAAATATCTATACTTGATTTAGGTGAATACCAAAGACCCGAAGTCTATTGCTTTGCAGTTTAATGAATGCATCAATCAGCAGGACATTGTCGGGCTGTCCAATTTGATGACCGATGACCATGCATTTATTGACCGGGACAATAAAAAAATCACATCCAAGTTCGAGATGATAAAAAGCTGGGCAAATTTCTTCCGTATGTTTCCCAAATATAAAAATACTTTTAAAAAGGTAAAGACAATGGAAAATCTAGTTGTAATGCTTGGCTATGCTTACTGGAACGAAGAAAATTCTCTTGACCCGGCAATCTGGACTGCCCGGATTGAAAACGACAAAGTCGCTGAGTGGCGGATTTATTATGATAATAAAGAGAGCCGAAAGAAATTCCTGCTTTAAGTTTAATATTAATATAGAAAATATTATTTATGGCAGATAAAAAAGATTTCATTGCCTATTGCGGTCTATATTGTGGTGCCTGCAGTTTCAAAGTTGGTTTTGACGAGAATAACCGCGCGCATCTGGAGGGAATACCAAAAGAGTACAAACGCTATGCTGACCGTCCATTACAATTCTGTGCCGGCTGCCGTCAGTTCAAACAATGCGGGCACGGATTCAAAGAATGCGCAGAAAAACATAAGGTTTTGCATTGCGGATTATGTAAAGAATTTCCCTGCGACCGCATTAAAAACTTTAGTAATGACGGCGCACCGCATCACGCTGAAATAATAGAAAATCTCAAGCGACTAAAAGAAATCGGTGAAGATGCTTGGATAGCAGAACAGGAAAAACGCTGGATCTGTGAATGCGGCGCCAAAAAATCCTGGTATCTTTTAAAATGTACCAAATGTGGCAAAAAACTTTAATTTAATTTTTCCCTAGGTTTTCCAAGTCTCTTCCCTCATTCAATATCACATCCCATACCAAATGACAATCTAAATATTATATATGAACCCATCCGTAACCACTTGCCAGAACACTGGTTTCAAGCATTGTCACACCTAAATCAACCCGTACATTTACCTGTCTTTTTAGATAACTGATTTCAAGTCTTTGTAAATGATTTACTAAAAGTCATTTTCCCCGTCTTCCACCCCGCACTTTTTGATGTTATGATTCATCGGGAGCACACTACCCTACCCTTAATAGTTTTTAGTTGTTAGTTGTTGGTTGTTAGCCAATTAGCAGAAATTTCAGCTCAA
>CAZXRM010000033.1:3520-12163 GCA_964642595.1 uncultured bacterium | reverse complement strand
CCAGATTGGTCTGCGCAAACCCAAGCAATACTTTCATTGTATGCCCAGAGTCCCCAAAACCAATTATAATTGAAAGCTCCTCCGGGTTTAGATAATCTAATCCATGTATTACCGTAATTAGAGGTTTTTAAAACCTCGCCATTGCCGCAAGAAATCCAAGCTATTTTTCCTGATATTGCACTTACTTGAAGAAAAGGGGTTGGAATGTTGAATTGAGGAGTAATATTTGTCTGACGCGTCCAATGGTCTCCTTGATCATTAGTTTTCCAAATCGCGCCTTCCCATTTAAGACCGGATGATGTACTATCACGTTTATATCCCACGACCCAACCGGTATCTGATGTTGCAAATGAGACACTTGTTAATATATGTTCCGTGCTCACACGCCTACTACGTAGACTATATGCACCATAATTACGTCGGATGCGTACCCATCCATCTTCAGAGACTATTGCACAATATACTTTGTCTGGTGGCATATAACACACATCATTATATGCAGCACTATCAGGTTCATAAGATTTTTCGTCTATTTCAGCATAAACACCATTTGTTATTAATAGAATAAATGATATAATTAATATGTATTTACACATATTTCCTCCATTCTCAAGAAGGTTTTATAAAATATAAATTCGAAGGGCAGAAAGAAACTTCAACTCCTTCTTGAATTAGATGAAGTTCTTTCATAATTGCCTTTCTACATTATAAGGATTCATAATCCGGACCTCGGACTTACTCTGTCCAAATCCGGTACAACAATGAAATTCACCACAGAGACACTGAGTCGCAGAAATTTCCATAAGGAAGCCATGAATAACAGGAGAATTATTTTCTTGGATTCTTGGTCTCCTTATAATTTTTTTCTCTGTGTTTCTCGGTGTCTTTGTACATCTGTGGTATATTTTAATGTCGGTGTTCATCTGTGTTCACCTGTGGTTTATTTCGTTATTACAATCTTACTTATTTCTCTTATGTTCTCATTATCTTGTTCTACTACTAGTTCCACAAAATAAATCCCATTCGCTACTTTTTTATTATTTTCATCTCTCAAATCCCAGCTTATTTCGTTTTCTCCTGCTTCTTGCCTCCTGCTTCTTGCCTCTATCACTTTCACTGCTTTACCTGCAACATCATATATCTTAATTCCTATACGGTCAGCGGATAGCGGAATACGGATAGCGAGGTTCGTTTTCACCGGATTCGGATATACTTTTAGCGGTAAGCGGACAGCGGACAGCCGTTGACGGTTTTCTTCAACTCCCACCCCTGTATATTTACAGACCCAAATTTTCATTGGCCATCCTGCATAACTTGAAACCATAAATTCATCCTTATTGTCTCCATTAACATCGCCGGCAGAAGTCACATACCATCCGATTCCGTTATTTTGTTGTCCCCCAATCCACGCATTTGGAATAGTATCAAGATTTGGTTCGCCTTGCCAAATGTATGTACATCCGGAATAATTTCCTGGTTCCTGAGGAGCACCTGAAATTATTCCATCAAATAATGAGCCTGTAATATATCCTGCCCTTGACAGCGATGTAGATAACGCACTAGCTTCCATTCTTCCAATCATACAAACATCTGGAATACTATCCATTGGATTGCCCCCGAAAAGAATGTAAATTTTCCCTGGATTATCAGTTGCCCATCCATGTGGCCAAAACGGTGTACCACAGAGCGCATAATCAAAACCAACTGAATTCCTTAAACTCGAAATTGCACCCCAGGTTAGATGTTGACTTGGACCTTCGCCAGTCAATGTGACATCCGCAATTGTGTTCATTGGATTTCCACCATAATATATATACATTCTTCCTTGCCATGCTCCAAAAGCTAAAGCACCGATAATTGCATCTTCATAACCATCATTATTGCAGTCCGCACTTATTCCGATGTCTTGTCCAAAATTTTCTGCCATGTTATTATGTCCACCATTCAAAATCACATCAGGAATTGTATCAAAATTTGGTCCACCAAAATAGATGTAAACTCTTCCTGCAAGTTCGCCAACCGGTGAAATAGAAATTCCGGGTGCACCTATAATTAAATCACTATATCCATCACCATTTAAATCACCCGAAGATATTGTAGCACCAAAACCCGAACCTCGATAAGGACCTCGTAAAATATAATCAGGTGTTGAATCCATAATTTGCACTTGTATGAATTGAGTAAATATAAGAACTTCTTCTGATGGTAGATTATTACATGCACCAATTATTACATCATTGTGTCCGTCTCCATTTATATCACATGAATGTAGTGAAAAAAAGGTGTATCGTTGAGTGTTCAGTAATTGAATATCAGATATTGTATCAATATTTATCCCTCCGAAATACACCCAACACTTCCCACGATATTCATTAATGATATATGTATCTTGTCCGACTATCGAATCTCCAACAATCATAATATCAGTATAACCGTCTCCATTTACATCACCAGAAGCAATACATCTACCATAAGCTATAACACTATCTGGCGATGTTTTCTGCCATATCACCTGCAAATTATTTGTCTGCTGTGCATATAAGTTAATGGAAAACAATAAAAGCATCATTGAAAAGGAGAATGTATTCCTTTTCATTTTTCCCCTAATTTTATTCATTTCTACCTCTACCCAAAGCATAACAAAATATCAGAAATTGTCAAGCAAAATCTTCAATCGTCCTTCGCCAATAACTTGTTGATATATATATATATATTACTTCAATCATTTTCTTTTTAGTTTTTTATGAGAGGGACAAAAATCAATGATAAATTAGCATATGAGTTTATAACCTACTATTTTCTTGATTGCTCGATTGCTCTTTTATTTTCCCTTGGATAACCGTTCAGCAAGTATAGAAGGTAAACCCGCTGTAATTATTTTTTCTTGCGCCCGTTGGATATTATACTCGATACGATGAAACTCGAAAGATTTTGTTTTGGTATCAAAAATTGACGCACACGCTCGGCTATCACCGTCACGCGGCTGACCGACACTGCCGACATTAATCAAATATTTGCAATCATTTTTAATCTTGATTTTTTGGTCGCTGATATATTTGCAATCATTATTTGACAAGTCTTTTTCTACGATAAACGGGGTATGCGAATGTCCGATAAAACATATTTCTTCTTTAAAAAACTCAAACTCGTCTTGTGCCTGCCTGAGATTTATTATGTATTCCCAGACCTCGGGATTTTGCGGTGAGGAATGAACTAATATGATATTATCTTTTTCTTTCTTAATGGATAATGCACCAAGAAATTTCTTAGTATCGTCAGTTAAAACTTGTTTGGTCCATTCGATCGCTTTTTTTGCTGCATCATTGAATTCGCTTGTGTCAGTTTTTCCCAGCACGCCAAAATCATGATTACCCGCAACTGCCAGGCAGTCAAGATTTCTGATTAACTCAATGCACTCATTAGGATTTGTATTGTATCCAACCAAATCCCCGATAAAAAAATAATGATTTATTTTTTGCTTTGAGAAAAAAACAAGTATTGCCTGTAAAGCTTCAAGATTCGAGTGCACATCGGAAAATACGCCTATTCTCATTGTTATTACTATACGCTATTTGCTATTGGCTGTTTTTTTATAAATCGCGTCGAGTACGCCGTTAATAAATCTTGGCGATTCTTCAGCACCAAACTTTTTGGCAATTTCCACTGCTTCGTTAATAACTACTTTGGGTGGTACATCGGTCAGATACATTAATTCGCATACCGCAATTCTTATTATCGCCCGGTCAATGCCGGCTAATCGGGCAAGTGTCCAATGCTGCAAAGTGGTTTCGATTACTGCATCAATATTATTGAGGTTGGTAAATGTTGTATCAACTAACCTTTGAAAAAATTCTTTCCCTGCCTCGGAAAATTTCCGATTACTTAAAATCTCCTTGCTTGTTTTTGGGATATCTTCGTTGCCGATATCATACCGGTAAAAAACCTCCATCGCACATTCCCGCGCATGCCGTCGTTGCGTCATTTTCCTAAACTTTTCGTTTTGATTTCTTACCTTTTCACTTCAGATTTTTGATGTTAAATCAACCATTTCGATTGCGGAAAGCGCTGCATTATAACCTTTATTACCCGCTTTGGTTCCTGAACGTTCAATTGCCTGCTCAATTGTATCTGCGGTAATTATACCGAAAACCGTTGGGATTCCGTTTTTATAATGAATTTTAGCAAGTCCCTTGGAAACAATCGATGCAATATATTCGGCATGCGGTGTATCACCACGAATAATCACACCCAGCCCGATAATTGCTGCATATTTTTTGCTATCCGCAACCTGTTTGGCAACTCCGGGAATTTCAAAACAGCCCGGTGTCCAGAAAATATCAACTTTACCAGCATTATGTCTTTCCAAACAGTCAAGTGCCCCGCCTAATAATTCTTTGCTTAGAAACTCATTAAACCGTGAGATGACGATGGCAAACTTTTTTCCACTCGCATCCAAAAATCCTTTAAATTCTTTCTTGTCCATTTTTACCTCCATTTAATTATATCTTTTAACCACGAATTAACACAAATTAACACTAATCCTAAAAATAATTTTTTATGTTTATTCGTGTTCATTAGTGGCTATTATCTATCTTCAAATGAACCTAATATATGTCCCAAACGGTCGCGTTTGGTTACTAAGTATTTTATGTTTTTCTTAGTCGGCTTGGTGACAATCGGAACTCTTTCCGTTATTTCCAGACCAAACCCTTTTAAACCGATAATTTTTCTTGGATTATTTGTTAACAATCGGATGCTGGTTAATCCCAAATCACTTAAAATCTGCGCGCCGATTCCATAATCGCGTAAATCCGGTTTATAACCGAGCGCAATTGCCGAATCAACCGTATCCATTCCTTTATCCTGTAAAGCATAAGACTGCAGTTTTCCAAGAAGTCCAATGCTTCTGCCTTCCTGCCGCATATAAAGCAAAACTCCTCGCCCTTCCTGGCAGATTTTTTGCAAAGCAATCCGCAATTGTGTTCCACAATCGCATCGCAAAGAATGAAACACATCGCCGGTCAGACATTGCGAGTGAACCCGTACCAAAACATTCTTTTCGCCACGCACATCTCCCCTGACCAGAGCTAAATGTAAATGTCCGTCGGTCTTGTCTTCATAAACTATCAATTTGAACTCGCCGTAAGGAGTTGGTAATTTTGTCTCTACAACTTTTGATATTAATTTTTCGGTGTTTCTCCGATATTCAATCAGTTCTTTGATTGTGACGATTTTCAGTTTGAACTTTTTGGCAAATTTTATCAATGCCTCCATTTTTGCCATCTTGCCATCTTTATCCATAATCTCACAAAGCACGCCGGCTGGATAACATCCTGCTAAGCGAGCCAAGTCAACTGATGCTTCAGTATGTCCGGCTCTTTGTAAAACCCCGCCGGTCATTGCCCGCAAAGTAAATATATGACCGGGACGACCTAAATCTCGCGGCTTGGTCTTCGGGTTAATCAAAGTCTTTATGGTCAAAGCGCGGTCATAAGCCGAACTACCGGTCGTTGTTCCTTTTAAGGCATCAACCGGTATAGCAAAAGGAGTTCCTAATTTTGCGGTATTTTCTGAAACCATTGGGGGCAAATCGAGCCGTTCGAACAAGTCCGGCAAGCCGGTAAAACATATCAGCCCCCGTCCGTGTTGCGCCATAAAATTAATTTTATCCGGTGTGATTGCCTGAGCCGAGCAGATATAATCGCCTTCGTTCTCTCGGTCTTTATCATCAACCACAATCACAATTTTACCTTTTTTGATTAACTGAATTGCTTCAGGTATCTTTGCAAATATATTCTTAATTTTTGATTTTTGATTTTTGATTTTTGATTTGCTTTCCATACCATTCTTTATAAAACCTTTGATATTCTTTACTTTTTCTGATTTTCTGCCACCACCACTCGTTGTCTTCATACCATTTAATTGTATCAATAATTCCTTGTTTGAAATCAGTCTTTGCCTGCCATCCTAAAATATGTTTAGTTTTCTTGGTGCTCGAAATTAATCGTTCCACATGTCCGGGACGGTCGGAAATCTTTTTGATTAACGATTTCGGTTTATCAAAATAATCTAAAATTATATTGGCAATTTCCAGCACATCATACTCTTTTCCTGAGCCAAGATTAAATACTTCGCCTTTGATTTTATTCACATCAATTTCCAGCACTCTTTTCAATACCTGAGCGCAATCTTTAACATAAACCCAATCCCTTGTGTTATTTCCCGAACCATACACAAAAAGCGGTTTGTCTTCAATTGCATTGGCAATAAAGAACGGTATCAGTTTTTCAGGATACTGGTTCGGACCATAATTATTGAACGGTCGGATTACGACAATCGGCAATTTATAAGTTTGATAAAAAGAATACGCCATCCGGTCCGCGCCGGCTTTGGTTGCCGCATACGGACTCTGCGGTGCAATCGGATGTTCTTCAGACATCGGCACGGTCTGCGCACTGCCGTAAACTTCACTTGTCGAAATCTGGATGAACCGGTCTTTGGGATGTTTCTTGAACTCGTCTAACAGGACATAAGTACCGACAAAATCAGTCTGGACAAACGGGTCAATATTAGCAATCGAGCGGTCAATATGTGTTTCTGCAGCAAAATTGATTATCGCATCTATTTTTTTCATTGCTTTTTGAACATCGGAACGATTCGCAATATCGCCTTTAATAAACTCAAATCTCGGGTTTTCCATAACTTCTTTAGGAAAATTATCAAGATTACCTGCATAAGTCAGTTTATCCAAAACAACGACTTTATAATTTCTGTCTTTTAACAATTCTTTGGTGAAATTCGAGCCGATAAAACCCGCACCACCGGTCACAAAAATAGTTTTCATAATTTTGAATTTTGAATTTTAAATTTTGAATTAATTTTAGCCATGCTTTAAATCCCAATTATACGGAATACCTTTGTCAAACGGGTCAAGCCGGTGTTCGTCCGGTTTTTTATAATTGTATAATTCGGTCGGGCAGTTAATAACATAAGCCGGTTCAATGCTTATCCCCTTCATACCATGCACGACCATTGGCGGAATAACAATCAAACAAGGATTCTGCTCGCCCGCAAAAAATTCATTCACTTCTTTGTATGTTTTCGAATCCGAACGCTGGTCATACAGCACAATTTTCGCCATCCCCTTTATCACGCAGAAATGGTCGGTCTGGATTTTATGATAATGCCATGCTTTAATCACGCCCGGATTTACAACTGAAAGATAGCATTGTCCGAATTTCTTGTAAAACCTATCGTCCGAACGCAAAATTTCCATAAGCATCCCGCGCTCATCTGGTATAACTCTTAACTTTTTTATTTCAACGCCTTGTATCATAGTCATTAGTCTAACTAATTATTTTCTTAAAGTCAAGAAGCCATACTGCACAGGCTGGCACTGATTTATAACCGATTAGCACAGATAATAATAAATCTGCGCTCATCCATTTTTTATCTGCGCTAATCAGTGCATTATTGACATTTTTCAATAATTAAGTAGAATAGACTAATGAAAATCGTATTATCCGGACCGCCGGGAAGTGGCAAAGGCACGCAGGCAGAAATTTTATCTGCCCAGCTTGATTTTGCCCATTTTTCAACCGGCAATCTCTTTCGTGACCACATTACCCGTAAAACGGAAATTGGTCTCGAAGCCCAGAAATATATGAATCAGGGTCAGTTAGTACCAGATATGGTCGTGCTAAAAGTCACGCAGGATTTCCTGATGCATAATCAGAAACCGGGTATTATTTTTGACGGATTTCCCAGAACCATTGGTCAAGCCGAGGGATTAGATAATATTTTAAAAAATTGGAATGACAGAATTGATATTATTATCTTTATTGAATTGGCAGCATCTGAAATTATTAAAAGATTGACCGCCCGGCGTACCTGTATGACCTGCAATGCAATTTACAATCTCGATTTTAAACCGCCCCGTAAACCTGATGTATGCGATTTATGTGGTGGCAAACTATACCAGCGAAGTGATGATACGGAAAAAGTAATAATGGAAAGATTGACCGTTTACGAAAAACAGACTTTTGCTTTAAAAGACTACTATAAAAAAACTCATACCGTATATGAAATTGATGCGAAACAGGGCAAAGATAAAGTATTGCAGAATATCCTCAAAATAATCAATAAGGTTCAATAAATAGTGAGTATCTACATCAAATCCGCCAAAGAAATTGAAGGTATCCGCATTGCTGGAAAAATCGTTGCGATGACTTTAAACTATATCAAAGACCAGTTAAAACCGGATATGAGTCTTTTAGAAATTGAGAAATTGTGCGCGGATTTTATTGTTAACCAGAATGCCAAGCCGGCATTCAAAGGTTATCACGGTTTTCCCGGTTTTGTCTGCATCAGCATCAATGATGAAGTCGTGCACGGCATTCCTAATAGCAGCAAAATACATTTCGGTTATTTAGTAAAAATAGATGTCGGTGTTTATAAAGATGGATTTTACGCCGATGGCGCAAAGACATTTGTGATTGGTACCATTAATGGCAGTACTAAAAAACTCGTTGATACAACCGAGCAGGCATTGTATCTGGGTATTGACAAAGCTCGTGCTGGTAATCATCTTGGCGAAATTTCTGCGACCATTCAAAACTATGTCGAGTCCAATGGATTTTCCGT
>CAZXRM010000033.1:0-3420 GCA_964642595.1 uncultured bacterium | reverse complement strand
TTGGCGAAATTTCTGCGACCATTCAAAACTATGTCGAGTCCAATGGATTTTCCGTGGTGCGTGAATTATCCGGACATGGCGTTGGTATTGAATTGCACGAAGAACCGATGATACCAAACTTTGGTTCACCTAATATGGGCATAACCTTAAAATCAGGTATGACTTTGGCAATCGAGCCAATGGTCAATCTGGGAAAATATCAGGTATATACTGATAACAACAAGTGGACTGTGAAAACCAAAGACGGCAAAATGTCTGCCCACTTCGAGCATACGATATTAGTTACTGATGATAAACCACAAATCTTAACAAAAACAGATACGCCACTGATGAACACAGATGTAAACAAATGATACATACAAGAAATATAAAAATATTATATATCAATTATCTTTTATCCGTGTAAATCCGTGGCAAAATAAATATGTCAAAAAAAGATTTAATACAATTAGAAGGAACAATTACTGAATCATTGCCCAATGCGATGTTTCGAGTTCAGATGGATGACGGGCACGAAGTATTAGCCCACATCTCAGGCAAAATGCGGATGTATCATATCAGAATATTACCGGGTGACCGGGTAACCGTTGAATTCTCTCCGTATGACTTAAATCGGGGAAGAATAACTTATCGTTTTAAATAATTAGAATATTGGAACCACGAATTAAACAGATGAGACGGATTAAAAAAAATGAATTGCTATATGAAGATTTAAGTTATCAAGTTATTGGTGCAGCAATGGCGGTTCATAATGTTTTAGGTTGTGGTTTTCTAGAAGCAGTTTATGAAGAAGCATTAGCGTATGAATTTAAATTGAGAAATATCGCTTTTGAAAGACAAAAAGTACTCAATGTCCAATACAAAGATATAGTTGCAAAAGAATACGTTGCTGATTTTCTGGTTGATAATAAAATAATCGTCGAAGTGAAAGCAATAAAACGTATAAGTGAAATTGAAGAAGCCCAAGTACAAAATTATCTTAAAGCGACTGGTATTAGAATTGGTCTTATATTCAATTTCGGAGAAAAATCATTAAAACATAAAAGATTAATCCGTTAAATCGGTATGAATCTGTGGTTACAAAAATAAATTAGGAGAAAATATGAAAGTTAAACCTTCAATTAAAAAGCGTTGTGCCCATTGCAAGATTATCAAACGCAAGGGAGTGACGCGGGTAATTTGTAAGCGCGACCCGACTCACAAACAACGTCAGGGATAAAATACTCAGACGCAGGATTTATTTTTCTCAACTTCGTGCATCCTGTTCTGATATACTTCCTGATATACGTTTTGCATTCCTGCGTGACGTTGTGCGTGCCATTCTACCCCTTTTCGTGATATACTTCGTATCACACATCATTTTATGTAAAGCATAAAATACTAAATTAGATATAAATTTTGGCTCTTATTTAAATCCACAAATAAAAACCAAAATCGAAGTTCCAACTCCCCTTTTTTTTGAAGTCCTTTTTGACGGGCAAACCGATTCCCTATACTATACAGCATCCGAAGCAGTTTTTAGGAGTTAGTTGTTGGGTGTTAGTAAATTAGCAAAAAATTTCGCTTGATTTCGTGTCTATATATAAATAGACTTCATTTTGAAATGAATCTATTTCATTACTATTAACTTTTCCTTAACCATCTCATCATTGACTTTTACAAAGTAAATTCCATTTTTAACACGGTCAAGCGAGACTTTTATTTCACCAACCTTTGAGCTCACCAACTCATCAACAATTTTTCCTGATTCATCAACAATTTTTATTTCGGTACGATTGTTTGTATAAGGTAATTTTATCGTAAAATATGACTTAGCTGGGTTGGGGTATATTTCAAATTTTGATGGAACTGTAATCCCCTGTGATTTATTTTCCTCTATCCCCTGTGAAGGAAATTGATATACATAAATATTCATCTGGTTTGTATCCATTGTCACCCAATGCCCGTATTGCCTTAGTTTATTATAAGTTGTGCTCAGGTATTGATGAAAAGTATTATACGGCATTCCCGAACAGGGTGTGCCGTCCGAATAATTATGCCCGCTACCGGGATTTTCTGTATTCAGATTGTCCGGGTCCATTCTTCCGTAATTGATAAAACCGGAATGTCCCGACCACCAGCTGACAGGCCGCAAAATTCTTTTTCCTGCGATGTAATCATTTGCGACCGGGTCTTTGCTTGCTAATAATGTATTAAGCCGTGTTGCAATATTATTCGGTGAACTCGGTCCGGTTGTAATTTCCGCACAAACCCAGGTTGCATCAATTATATTAAGATTCGGAAATCTTGCTTTACCCATATTCACACCTAATAATCCATTTTGATATACTCTTGAGTGCATTGTGCTGGAACCGATATGAGCATAAGATAAAAATCCGATATAATGTTTGATTGATGCGGAAACACCCATTAAAGAGTGGGACTTTAATACCGGCATATTGATAAATTTGAGCCGGTCGTTATCATAACTCGCACCATCCCAGATCCCTTTGCGGGTTGAAATTCTTGTGCCATAACTGGTTTTGAACTTAGCATAGGTCATTCCACTGGAATCTTCTTTAACATATCCGTTAAGCGTATCGCCCTGCTCGTATTCTGAAACCCAGCGGTTATTTGTGCTATAACCAATCGCGGTCCAGTTATAACCAGTAACATGATGACCAAGACCAGAAAAATAATTGATGACCGATTGCATAGACTGGCTCTGGTCTTCAGCATTATTGAGCGAGTAAGACCAGGCAAACCGCCATTGTCCGTTTTCAACCAAACATACTTCTCCGATAAATGTGTCAGGATGAGCAACAATCCGTGCAATCACACCTTTTATAACATCGGTGTTTGTCATTCCCCGTTCCGGCCATTCTCCATTCACTTTGATTAGCACCACATCATTCTTGCTAATCATACCTGATGTATCGCACCACGGAAGATTCTTGCTTGATTTATAGAAATATGTTCCGTGCTGTGCTAACAATGAAAAGAGCGAATCTACACCAATATGATATACTCCGGATGGATTAGGAAAATTCTTTACGATAAAAACTGAAGATGTCGTATCTTGCCGCGATATATTTTCTGAGATTTCATATTTTGAGTAGATGTTTAATCCGGTATTTTGATTAACTGGTTTATTAATCGTACGCAATAAAAATATCGATGCTAAAATTACGAAAATCGAAAAAAGAATATACCAACTCACTCTTATTGGTTTCATACGTTGAATCATATACGGGATTGCGATGCCGCCCAGAAAAAAGATGCTGTTATTTGCTGCTGCTTTTTGGCAGGGATAGGTGATTCTTGATGGTTTGGTTCCGGTTCGTATTAAGAGCCAGATTAAAGAAGCGATACCGATTATAATTGGACTTCTCTTAAGAAAATGCCATATAACATTAAGATACTTCTTTAACATATTAATAT
>CAZXRM010000032.1:10879-12239 GCA_964642595.1 uncultured bacterium | reverse complement strand
ACTCCAGTTATAATTAATGCACCTCCAACCGCAGTCGTTATAAATTGTATTATTCCCTTGCCTGCTTGTCCATTATAAATCTGACCAAGTCCAGGTACAAAAAATGATAAAGCAAATGCAATTCCTGGTGATTTTAACTCTTTAATCTCTTTTTGACTTATAAACTCTTTTGTTATCTTTTCAATTTCAGTTGTTTTGAAAACAAAAATACTTCCATCTTTTGTCTCAATTTTAATAGATATATTAGGAATTTGTTCAATAATTTGTCCTTTAATAATTGAACCATTTTTAAGGTAAACTATATCTTGTGATATTTGTTCAGCATTAAGTACTGCAAAGCTACATGTTGAAATTATTATCGATATAATAACAGATTTTAACATGACACCTCCTGTGCTTTTAAATAAATTTGTTGCATCTTCAATACTTTACCCCCAAATCCTTGTTTGTCAAGTCCTAAATTTTGAAATAAGTAGATATACATAGAAATAAGTAGATATTCATTGTATAAAGAAACGACTGGTTTCAATTAGTATCTATGAGTATCTATTAGTTTCTTTCTAAATCTGTGTTTACCTATGTTCATCTGTGGTTTATAATTTCGTGTTTTCGTGGTAAATTTTCTTCTTTGTTAATCTCGTGGTTTCTGCTTTAGTTTGAGATTCTTCGACTTTGTCTCAGAATGATATATTGGTTTTATCCGTATAATCCGTGTAATCCGTGGTTAATAATTTTAGTTTCTTCTTTGATTTGAGATTCCGTGTCAAGCACGGAATGACATTCGTGTCAATTTGCTTATTCGTGTTATTCGTGGTGAAAAATATTTGTATTTCAGTGGTTAATTTTCTCTGCAATCGCCAGTTTTAGAATTTTAAAATTCTCTGCAGTATAATATTTTCTTAATTCTGCCGGAATGATTGAGCCGAGTTTTACTGAATAATCTTTTTTCCCTAAACCGTCAATTGTTTTTAGTAATTGTTGCAAAATCTGCTTATCCTCGGGTAAACTTATTCTACGCTTAAAAAGAAATTCGATGTCATAAACATCCCTGATTTCTTTGCGTTCAAGAAACGCTTCGATTTTGGATTTCATCATCTCATCCAATGCAACAGTGGTCAGTAAAATCTGGCTATTGGCAAATTGGCTGTAAGCAATCGCTTTTTCGGTCTCAATCGTCTTTTTCTCTTTTCGTATCTCGATTTTCAATCGTCTTGGATAGTCTTTTGATTTCAGTTCAAAAAGCATCGTGTAATATTTATTCTGCGCATCGGTCAGAGTATAATTCTGTGATAAATAGTTTTTAATCTCGCCAAACAATTTTGCTGTATCGAGCTTTTTGGTAATCCAGAAATCCAAATCA
>CAZXRM010000032.1:7017-10779 GCA_964642595.1 uncultured bacterium | reverse complement strand
CGGTATTTGCCAAACGAATATAAATACACCGCATCAATAAATGCCTTTTCCTTTTGGGCAATAAAGAAATTTCCTTGCCGGGTAAAACCAGAAAAATAAGTTTTTTTGAGTTTGTAGTATGTGAAGTTTTTGTTGTTAATATTTCTTTTAAGCGTGCGTTTTACTGCTATGCTTTCGATATAATCTCGCGGCATCTGGGTAGTTATTTCATAATAATTGAGTGCAGTCATCAAGGAGATGTAAGACGGCACCTGCAGTAAATTGGCAATCTGAAAAAATTCGATAGTCGTCAGATTAAGCCATCGCTCCTTAAGAATATAGAAGTCTTTTTTCAAACGGATTAGCAGTCCTTTTTGTGCATAACGGGATGCGAGCATTTTCGCCGACTGTGGTTTTATCTTTAACACCTGAGCCAAATCACTAGCCGAAAAATATATTCGGTCTCGGAAATAGTCGGAAATCTGCATATATTTATTAAGCATAGATAATCTACATTTTTGTATATTATATATACTTAGTAGATTTTTGTCAAGTATCAATATGAAATTTGTAGAATCCGTGAAATCCACGCACCAATTACATAGGTGCGGGACAAGTCTCGTGGTTTCTGCTTTGGTTTGAGATTCTTCAGTCGTTACACTCCTTCAGAATGACATATTGGTTTAATCCGTCGAATCCGTTTAATCCGTGGTTAATAATTTCGGTTTTTCTTTGGTTTGAGATTCCGTGTCAAACACGGAATGACATATTGGTTCGTTCGTGTCTATTCGTGTAAATTCGTGGCTGAATTTCCGAGTCCAATACCTGTTTTCACCATAGATTTTGTGCTTGATTTGACACCTCTTTTTATACCTGATGGCTTGATAGTCGTCAAACTGCTTGCAAAGCAGGTAGTTTTATTAGACGGCTTTCGATTTGGCAATCTAAAAGACATTTTACTAGTCAATTTAGCCGTCAAAAAACCAGTCAAATTGGCTGGCTTTTTAGACCCCGTCCATCAGGGGGTAGATATAAATAAGGCATGACCCCTTACAGTCCCTGATTAAGGAAATTTCTAATTTCTAAATCCTAATTTCTAATAAATTACTTAAATCTAAATGTCTAATGTCAGAATTTGTCATTTGAAATTCGTTCATTTGACATTAATTAGAAATTTGAAATTCGAAATTAGTCATTTCTAACACTTGTGCTATTATACCATAAAACATCCGCTTTGTCAAGAATAATTTTTGACAGGATTAACAGGATAAAAAACAAACTTTAGTCTATCTTTCTTGACTTAGCAATAATTTAGTCCTACACTTTTCTTATGAAGCATCTCTTCTGTTTTCTGATTTTGCTATCAATTACAACGACCGGATATGCCAAGAGTGTTTATTGCGATTCAGACACTGATTGTTTTTATATCCCGCAGAAAGTACTTGACATGGATAAAGATGTTCCTGCTTTGCTCTATCTTTCCTGCACCGGCGCAGTAAAAAGTGAAATAGATTCAATCAAGTTTATTGGCGACAGTCTGGGATGGATAATTTTCTCCTGCCACAAAACACGCAATCACCGCGATGCGATGCAGAACGATATTGATATTATGAAAACCTATAACAAGACAATCAAGAAATATCCGATTGATACAACCAGAGTCTTTATTTACGGGTTTTCCGGTCAGGGTGTTCAGGCGTTACTTTCAATGTTTCTACATCCGACCAAATTCAAAGGTGTTCACACGGTCTGCGCACATACTGGTGCAATGTCTTTAGCAAAATGGTCTTCGCTAAAAAACCATATCGCTTATCTGATTAGCCGCAAGCAAGACTGGAACCTTGAATCCAATTATCAGATTGATATGGCGTTCAAAATGAACGAGGTCAAAGATACCTTGGTTATAACCGAAGGCGAGCACGGTATTGGTAATAAATTTGAAATCTTTAAAGCGGTCAAATGGCTGAAGAAAAACTCAAAATAACTCAAAGTTCATAGCTCAGAACTCAAAACCACAACTCAAAACTATAAACTATTATATAATTAGCTTTGAATTTTCAGTTGTGGCTTTACGCTTTGAGTTTTGCATTTTGAGTTCTATTTATATGCATTCGTTATCGGCATTCTTCTGCCGAATCCAAATGCCTTTGGTGTGATTTTTATTCCCAGCGGTGCCTGCTGTCTTTTATACTCGTTATGGTCAACCCGCCGTATTATATCTGAAACGACTTTTCTGGGGAACCCCTTTTTAATAATCTCTTCTTTACTTTTATTCTCTTCAATATACAAATGAATTATTTTATCCAGAATATCATAAGACGGCAGGTCATCCTGGTCAGTCTGGTTTGCCCGCAGTTCTGCGGACGGCGCTTTTTTCAAGATGCTTTTCGGAATGATATTGAATTCCTGCTCAATCCCGTTTTCATTGATGTATTCGCACAAGCGGTAAACCATCTTTTTCGGCACATCGGAAATTACTGCCAAACCTCCTGCCATATCGCCGTATAATGTCGAATATCCGACCGATGCTTCGGATTTATTGCTTGTGGTCAGCACCAGACAGCCGAATTTATTGGACAAAGCCATCAAAATATTTCCGCGTATCCGTGCCTGAATGTTTTCTTCGGTCGAATCAAAAGGCAATCCCTTGAATTCAATTCGCAAGGTTTGCAGATAAGAATTATAAATGTCATTGATTGGAATGAGCATTGGGTCAACACCAAGATTGCAGGAAATTTCCAGTGCATCCTTGATTGACGATTCGGAAGAAAACGGCCCGGGCATAATTACCAGATTTACCCTTTCTTTGCCCAGTGCTTGGACTGCAAGACACGCGACCAGCGCTGAATCAATTCCACCAGACAAGCCGAGCACGATTTTATCAAATCCGTTCTTATTTACATAATTATTTAATCCCAACACCAGTGCTTTATAAACTTCTTCGATATTATTTTTCCCTGTGTGCTCAATATCTCTGTTAATATTTTCTGTATCAATAACAATAAAATCTTCTTGAAACCGATTTGTCTCATCAATCAGATTGCCTTTGACATCATATCCGAACGAACCGCCGTCAAAAACTAAGTCATCCTGCGCACCAACCTGATTGCAGTAATAAATCGGCACTCGGTTTTTTATGGCTCGATGCTTGACCAAATCTTTTCTTACTTTGTATTTTCCGACATAGAATGGCGATGATGAGATATTGATAATTATTTTGGCGCCGTTTGCAATTAATCGCTTGATTGGTTTGTCGTCAACCCAGATATCTTCGCAGATTGTAATGCCAACCTTCTCTTGAATCTTGAATCTTGAATCTTGAATCTTGAAAATCTTTGATTCTGATGCCGGTGTAAAATATCTCTGCTCGTCAAATATATCGTAATTGGGCAGGTAAGTTTTGTGTTGTGAGCCGATAAGCTTGCCATTGTTGATAAACATTGCCGAGTTATAAAGAATGAAACCCGGAAAATGAGCTGACATCGAAACATCATAATTAATCGGCTTGAGCGCTTTTCTGCTTGTTTCGACCGTGCCGACAATAACTGATATGCCTTTGGAACTTTTTATTATTCTTTGTAGATTGTTATCAATCTCTTTTAAGAAATCTCTTTTGAGCAGTAAATCTTTAGGTGGGTAACCGCAGATTGATAACTCCGGAAAAACAACTAAATCCGCATCTTGTTTGCGGGCTCGGTTGATATGCTCGATAATCTTTTTGGTATTGCCTTTAATATCGCCGACAAACGAATTAATCTGGGCTAATGCAATTCTCATAATCTT
>CAZXRM010000032.1:0-6917 GCA_964642595.1 uncultured bacterium | reverse complement strand
TTTACTTTCTTTCCAGATATGCTTTGGTGAACACCCGCTCGGGTAAAGAGATATCAAGTTTTACATTATCCAGAACCAGTTCGGTATAAGTGTTCTGCCTTAGTTTATTCTCCATCCGGATTTTGGTCGGATAATTCTTGTCTCCAATCTTTTTAAAACCGGTAATCAAAATCTCTTTCATCAGTTTCCCGCTCTTGGCAAACAACTCTTGTTTAAGCGGATAATAATATTCCTTGTCAATCCACAGTTTTCGTTTGTAATATGTGACTTCTTCGATTTTTCCAGTCAGTTCCAGACTGTAACACGCTCGGTTAAAAACCGTGTCAATGCCAAGCAATGAAATATTATACTGCTCTTTCAGTTTCTCGTTGCTCGTAATGTCATCATAGGAAAAATCACTGTCGACTAAACTCTGCCTCAACATATGACCGGCGATTTTAGTTGCTTTCTCAACATCCTTAACATATATCCACATCTCATCGCCGAGTTTCAGAAATCTCGTGCCTTTGTCTCTTGCCGGTGCGGTAAATTCCATATACGCCTGATTTTTCCCCTGAATATATCCGATAAACTTTTTTTCCCGGACCTGACCGCTAAGACTAATTATCATATTCGCTTCATAACTTATTGTATTTGCCACGACATTTTTATCAACTCGGTCAATTATCTCGATTGCGATTTGCGCGGATAAGATGCTGATTAATGACAAACTGATTATAAAAGTTTTTTTCATATTATGTTATTGTTTTCAGCGCTTTGGCTGGCTCTAATTTTGCCGCTCTTGATACCGGAATCAAAGCAACAATCATACTTGCCAGAAGTCCGAATAAAAATGCGGTGATAATAATGACTGAAGTTGGTGCAAAATAAATAATTGGACCAAATGGCATATCTGCAGATGCGCTCGCTGATACTTTACTGATATCAAAACCCTGATATTTCATCCAAAAACTAAGAACACTGCCCATTACAGTTCCAATCAGACTTCCGACCAGACCGATGATGCCTGCTTCCAGCACGAGCAGTCTGATGATTGCCGAATTGGTCATTCCCATTGCTTTCAGCATCCCGATTTCGCGGGTTCTTTCATACACAATCATAATCATCGTATTGGCAATCGTGGAACAGGCAACAATCAGAATTATAAAATATATCAGGGAAAACATAATCGTCGCCGAATTAAAATATTTCAGAATCGAGTTATACTGATACGGCACAACTGACAAATCGCTCTCGGATTGAAGTGACTTGGCAACTTCGAGCGACTTTTTCGCGTCTTTTAAAATTAATGCTACTTCGGTCGCACGGTCTTCTAAATCGAGCAGGCGCTGGCCGGTTTTTAAAGGAATATAAAAAATATTTTTATCCATGCCGCCGATACCGACTGAAAATATTCCTTGCACAATCAAATTGATTCCAGTCGGCGAATCATAAGCCGTCCTTGTGATGATGGTCAGTGTGTCCCCGATTTTTAAATTCATTTGTTTAGCAAGTTCTTTGCCGATGATTGTTGCATTCTCGATGCCCGTAAAATATGAACCCTGCACGATTCTTTTATCCAATCCCGAGAAATTCTTTTCAATGTCTGTATCAATCGCATAACCCAGACTTGGTGTGTTCATTTCACCCTGCCCTAAAAGTACGCCAAACTTGATTCTCGGTGCAACATACAAAACATCTTCGGTCTTTATTTTCCCTAAAAACTCAGGCATTAAATACAATGCTTCGGATAGCGGCAGCATTCTTTCCCGTCTTTCGTATTCTTTGGTCGTGATGTTAATATGCCCGGCAATCAGTTTCACGACATTATCGCTGATATTACGAATCACCCCTTGAATATAACTCTGGGCAAAAATAATCAACATAATCGCAATCGCAATACTTATTCCCGATATAATACTTCTCCGCGTATTCCGGAAAAAGTTGCGGTAAGCGAGTTTAAATATCATATAATTAAAATTCGAAGCACGAATATCGAAATCCTAAACAATATCTAAATCCAAATGACCAAAATATAAACCAGTTTTGAACATTGGATTTTTGATATTTGATTTTGTTTCGAATTTCGGATTTAGGATTTAGGATTTTCATAAGTTATATTTTCCTTAATGCATCCGCCGGTTTGAGTTTGGTCGCCCGTCTTACTGGCCAGAGCGTAACCAGAACTGAAATAATAATACCGAACAAGAACACATAAAGAATTCTCATATAGTCAATATCACCTTTGATAATAAATTTAATCGGGTACATAATATCAATCCCTTCGAATTTACTCGACATATCAATACCATAATATTTCAGATACAAAGAAACGAGATAACCGAAAATACAGCCGAGCGTGCTGCCAAAAAACCCGATAATCCCGCCTTCATAAACAAACATCTTTATGATATTAAAATTAGTATATCCCATCGCTTTGAGTGTCCCGATTTCATTAGTTCTTTCCATCACGGCCATAAGCATCGTATTGACAATTCCGACCGCGGCGATTATTACGACCACCAACGCCAGCATAAACTGCACCGAGCGCTTCATTCCTGATACTTCAAAAATACTGGCATATAGCTCTTTCCAAGTGTATTGTTCATAACCGCTGCCGAGTTTATTTCTAATCTCCTGTTTAAGTACTGCTAAATCTTTTGCATTGCTTTTAACCCCGATTTCGGTGACTGCGTCTCCCAGGTTTAATAACTCCTGGGATTTTTTCAAAGATATGATTGCCGAGTTGCGGTCCAAAACCGGATGCGAAGTATTAATTAACCCGGTCACAGCAAAATCATAGGCATTATAAGTCCCAAATCGGTCTTTGCAAATCAGCGTTATCATTGAACCAATATCCAAATTCAAGTCTTTGGCTAACCCTTGACCGATTAACAAATCTTCATCACTCGTCAGATAACTGCCTTTGACAACCGCATCTTTTATTTTAAATGCCTTTGAATCATCATTGATATCAATGCCGATTCCTAAGATTTGAAGTTCATCTTTACCCGTATTAATCTGACACAAAAATTTTATCCGCGGCGATATCTGCTTCACGCCTTTTACTGTCCGCAATTTGTTCATAACCAGATTCGGATTTTCAATGATTGAATCAAGCGTGTACAAACCCTGTTCTTTATAATAACCTTTGGCAAAGACCGAAATGTTGCTTGATTCATAATTCACGATATTCTCTTCTGCCATCTTATCCACACCGTTCATCATCGAATCCATAAAAATCATTGCCGACAATCCGACCGATATCGCAATCGCGGTAATTGCGGTTCTTCTTGTATGTCGAAAAATATTACGCCAGGCAAGATTAAATATCTTCATATTTAAAAAGAAACAATCCGCAAACCGCTAACCGCAAATCGTTTAATAGCGGCAAGCGGAAGGCGGACAGCGGATAGTAAGTCTTTATTCATTTCTTCTCATCTCCTACCACTTTTCCGTCTCTTAATTTTATCACTCGCAGAGCGTATTCCATAACCAGCGGGTCGTGAGTGGAAAATAGAAACGTTATCCTGTGGCTTTTATTCAATTCCCGCATAAGTGCCAGAATATCTTTTGCGGTTGCTGAATCAAGATTCGCAGTCGGCTCATCGGCTAAGACCAGACTCGGATTTTTCACCAATGCCCGTGCAATTGCAATTCGCTGTTGCTGACCGCCGCTCATCTCATTTGGTTTTCTATGAATATAATCTTCCAGACCGACTTCTTTTAAAATCGTAATGATTTTCTCTTTCCTTTCAATAGGATTTGAGTTTAATATCAGCAAAGGCATTTCGACATTCTCAAACGCAGTCAGTACCGGAATTAGATTGAATGTCTGGAACACAAAACCAATCTTTCTCTTGCGCAGTTCCGACGATTCTTTGATTGACAATTTATTTATATCAGTGCCGTCAATCTTTACTTCGCCTTTGCTCGGTGAATCAAGACAGCCAATGATATTTAAAAGAGTAGTCTTTCCTGAACCGGACGGACCAGCCATTGCCGTAAACTCGCCGTCACCAATTGTCAAATCAATTCCACACAAAGCCGGAAATAAAACCTTGCCGACCTGATAATCCTTATACAAATTCTTTATTTCAACCACTATTTCCTCATTTCTAAATTATTTGCCACGAATTAACACTAATGGACACAAATCTTAATGCTCTCTTTTCGTGTTTATTCGTGTTCATTAGTGGCTTTGTTGAATTCATATCTTCGTGATTTAAAAATATACTTTTACCCAGATATAAACCTGTCCATTATACGGTGATATATTTTTGAACTCGCTGTTTTGCGAACCAAAGAATAAATTACATCCCAGATTCACTTCTGTATTTTCAAAAATCTCATACATTATTGTTGGAATAATAACAAAACCCTTATCATTCAAATTAATTATCACATTAATTGCCGGTCGGAAATAAGGATTATACACCGAACCGATTGATGCATATAAATACTGCTCGCCAAGCGTATTGCGCTCGCCTGTAATAAGTTTAGTATAATCATTTGCATTAACTTCTCCGCTCTGGTCATAAAAATATTCGAGCATCGTATAAATATAAAAAGGAAACGAATAATCAATGCCAACGCTCGCCTTAAAATACTTATCTGTATTTTTCCAATTATAACTCAGTTCAGTCCAGTAACCGATTTCTGCTTCACCTATGATTTCCGTACCGATGATTGTCATTTTATTGTCCTGCTCGTGAAAAACATTTAATCCAATATCGTTCTTAAGCCAATTAGTACCAAATCTCATCCCAAACAATGTCTGTTTGATATCAAATTTAGGTTTGACGATTGCCCGAAGATTTGATAAATTACCAAAGGAAAAATAACCGAGTATTGCATTTGTGCCTGCTCTTTCATATCCCGGTTCAAAATAATTGGCCGGATTAAGAATATCGAGCGGTCGGAATACTCTTGCCACGCCCCAATAAATTCTCTGTTTACCGATTGTAACTCTTCGGTTCTCTTTACCCAGCCACAATGCCAGTCTTGAAATATCAATATTATCTATCAGCGAAGAAAACGAAATAGAATCATACCAGACCTGACAATCCAAAGCAACCTGCGCGCCGTAGTTTTCTTTATCCTGCTTCAGCTCAATCCATCCCCGATTATAACCAAATAAGTTAGTTGAATTATTCCAAGCAAGATAAGGTCTGGTCTCAACATAACCAGAATTGTTAATCTGGCTGAAAATAACAATCAAAGAAAACAAACTGCTCATTTTTTCATTATAAGTCTTTTATAAAAAATATCAAGTATAACAACACATAATTATCTTTATTTTACAATTAGTTAATATTTCCTTTTTCTGTAATATCTATTTTCCTGTCTCTTTACGATTCTCCATTTTCCTTTAACTATTTTCTTTCTTCTTTGCGTTCTCTGTGCCTCTGTAGCTTTGTGGTGTATGTTCTTGACAAGACCATCATTCCTAAATATAATAATCCATTAATACTTTTTATCGAGATACAACCCAATATATTATGAAATTAACTATTTTAACAATCTCGAAAGGAGAACCTGAATGATTGGTAACAAAAAAGCAGATTTAGCCGGACCCGGCATTGGTAATTATAAAGATGTCGCAAAAGTCCTACCCAAAGATTATAAATCGTTGCTTGATGTCAAAGAAACCCAGCACGCGCTCTTTCTTTTAAAACGATACATCGAAGATAATTTGAATAAAGAACTCAACCTGTTTACAATTGAAGTCCCTTTGATTGTTGATATGAAAAGCGGTGTTAATGATATGCTCGACCGTGATGGTTCGAGAACACCGATTCAGTTCCATATCAATAATGATTACAACAAGCATCCGATTGATGCGCAGGTTGTGCAAGCCGCTACCAAATGGAAGAGAGTCGCTTTAAAGCAATTTAAATGTAAAGTCGGCGAGGGCATCAATACTGATATGCGGGCAGTGCGTAAAGATTATTTTCTTGACCACGACCACAGTTCTTATGTTGACCAGTGGGATTGGGAAAAAGTCATTACTGTCAAAGACCGCAATCTTGACTATCTGAAAAGTACGGTCAAGAAAATCTGGAAAGTCATCAAGGGTGCGGAAAATTATATTCAGAAAGAATTTCCTAAACTCAAAACCAAAAAATACCCGAGTCTGCCTGACGAATTAAAATTCCTTCACGCCGAGGAAATTCTTGATATGTTCCCGACCTTACCGCGCAAGCAGAGAGAAACAATGATTCTTCAGAAATATCCGGCGGTCTTTATTATCGGCATCGGCTGGGTATTAAAAGACGGTTATCCGCACGAAATGCGCGCTGCCGACTATGATGATTGGGTAACTCCGACCGTCAAGAAAAATGGACAACTGATGCACGGACTTAACGGCGATATTCTGGTCTGGAATCCAATAACCAAGCGCCGACACGAGTTGACCTCAATGGGTATCCGCGTCACCAAACAGACCTTAAAACAGCAGTTAAAAATCACCGGACAGATGGATTTCTTAAATCTTCCTTATCACAAAGCAATCCTGAATGACCAGATACCTTTAAGTATCGGCGGCGGTATCGGACAATCAAGAACCTGCATGCTCATCTTAAAGAAAGCGCATCTTGGTGAAGTCTCAGTCACAGTCTGGCCTCAAATCTTGAAAGATATCAGTGCCAAGAAAAATATCCACGTCTTGGAATAAAATAAATTAAACACCGAACGACACTGAAACCACTGATTTTAAATCTTCGGTGTATTCGGTGATTATCGGTGTTGAAAAATTAAGGTAGCCGTAACTGGCTACCTTTTTTATTTAATTATTTTGCCACGAATAAACACGAATTGACACGAACGAAACAAATGTGTCATTCCGAGCTTGACACGGAATCTCAAGTCAGGGAAAACCAAAATTATTAACCACGGATTAACACAGATAGACACAGATAAAAACTAACGTCTTTGCG
>CAZXRM010000031.1:10741-12263 GCA_964642595.1 uncultured bacterium | reverse complement strand
TCAAAATTCGACATTCTAAATTCAATTATACACCCCCTATACACTACCCTACCCTAAAGAGTTTTTTGGGGTTAGGGTTTGGGGTTTAGTGAGTTAGCAGAAAAAATCGCTCAATTTTTACTCTACTTGCAGGTAGAGTATGTAAGATATTGAGTATAAAATAATTAAATAAAAATCACTTATTTTTAATTAGGTGTGAAGTTAAACTTCCATTGGAAGTTTAACTTCTATCTCGGATTTCTTTGCTTAGTTTTTCCAGAATTGGGCGATAACCTTTAACCCATAATGTGACCCTGGTATCTTTTTGGATTCGGCGGATGACATCGCCATTTTCGTAAAGTTTATTTATAATGTCGCCGCGCGTGTTGGGAATTGTGAATGATTTGGTTATTAGTTGGACTTTGATGTAATCGAGTATTGTGTTTTTTAGTTTATCAATCCCTTCGCTGGTCATTGCTGAGACAAAAACCGGTTTGTGATAATTGCGTTTCAAGCGTTTTAGAATCTCGGGTTCAAATACGCGGTCAATTTTGTTGAATACGATTTGAATTGATTTGCCATTACAGCCAATTTCGTCCAAGGTCGTTTGGACTGCGGAAATTTTTTCGTCAATGTTTGGTTCAGACGCATCCACAATGTGCAGGATTAAATCGGCATTTTTGATTTCGCTTAAGGTCGAGCGGAAACTGGCAACCAGTTCGTGAGGCAGGTTTTTGATAAAACCGACGGTATCAGTGACAAATGCGGTTATGTTCTTGGTGAGAGTGAAAGGTTTGGTGTTGGGGTCAAGTGTTGCAAAAAGCTGTGAAGAAACTTTAACACCAGCGTCGGTTAATTGATTCATTAAGGTAGATTTGCCGGCATTAGTATAACCAACCAAAGAAATTTTAAAGAACGGCTGGCGGAATTTTCTCTGCACTGCCCGTTCTTTATCAATGCGGGATAGGGCTTTGTTTAAAACCGATATTCGTTCGCGGATTCTTCTTCGGTCAATTTCGAGTTTTTTCTCGCCGGGTCCGCGCGTGCCGATACCGCCGCCTAATCTAGAAAGTTCGGTTCCAAATCCGATTAAATTAGTACTGCGATATTGAAGTTGGGCTAGTTCAACCTGGGCTTTGGCTTCTGCGCTTTTTGCATGCTGGGCAAAGATATCAAGGATTAATGCGGTTCGGTCGATTACTCGCACATTGATTTCATCTGTAATGTTTCGCATCTGAGTAGGAGTCAAAGGGTCATCAAAGATTAACAGGTCAATTTTATGTAAGTGACAGAGATGTTTAAGTTCGGCGATTTTGCCTTTACCTAAAAGCGTTGCCGGGTTATAATCTTTTTTGATTTGAAGAATTTTTTCAACGACATCGGCGCCGGCAGTCTGTGTGAGCGCTTCCAATTCTGACAATGAATCAATCTTTTGCCAGCGGTCACGATTGTGCTGAGTTATACCAATGAGTAAAACGCGCTCCATATAAGAAAATTAAATATTAAATAGTAAAAAGTAAATATTCATATTAAATATCAAAAA
>CAZXRM010000031.1:9002-10641 GCA_964642595.1 uncultured bacterium | reverse complement strand
TTGATATTATTTTAACCACAGATTTAACCGATTTAACGGATTATTTTTTTGATTCCTTTTCATCCGTCTAATCCGTGCAATCAGTGGTTTCATATATCTTCTTTTCCTTCCACAACCAAAACGATTTCGCCTTTGATTTTCTTATTTTCGAGTTGGGCAATGATTTCTGAGATTTTGCCGCGCATCACGGTTTCAAACTTCTTAGTCAATTCCCGAACCAAAACTATTTTTCTATCACCCAATATTTCGAGCATATCTTGTAGCGAGTTTAAAACTCGATAGGGTGAGTCATAAAAGACCATTGTTCGGGTTTCATTTTTTAGTGCTTCTAATTTCTTATTCTTTCTGCCGCCGCGTTTGGGTAAGAATCCTTCAAAGCAAAATCGGTCGCTGGCAAGTCCAGATATAACGAGTGCGGAAAGTAAGGCAGAGGGACCAGGAATCGGGACAACCGATAAATTGTGTCCAATTGCTTCTCGTATCAAGTAAAATCCCGGGTCAGAAATTCCCGGGGTGCCGGCATCGGATACTAAAGCAACACTTTTGCCCTGTTGAATAAGGTTAATAATTTCAGGAGTCCGCTCTTTTTTATTGTATTCGTGAAAACTGGTCAGTTTATTTTTGATATTGTAGTGATTGAGCAGAATTCCAGTGTGACGGGTGTCTTCGCAGGCAATCAAGTCAACACTTTTAAGTGTTTCCAGTGCTCTTAAAGTTATATCGGCAAGGTTGCCAATTGGAGTGCTGACAATATATAATGTAGATGATAACGTTTGTTGGTTATCAGTCAACTGATTTATCGTGATGCGGATTCGGTTATAATATAATTTAAAGGATTGACCCAGGTACCGGCGACTTTAATTCCATAATGGAGATGATTGCCGGTTGCGCTGCCGGTTCGGCCAACCGTGGCAATGACATCACCGCGCTTGACCATATCACCAGCATTAACTTTGATTGACTGGCAGTGGCCATAGAATGTGGCATAACCAAATCCATGGTCAATTTCGACGACTTTACCCCAGCCCGATTTGTAACAGGCAGAACGAACCCGTCCCGCAGCAGATGCACGAATCGGAGTGCCGGCCGGTGCGACAATGTCAATCCCTTCGTGATATTCGGATTTACCGGTGAACGGTGATTTTCGATAACCAAAACCGCTCGACAAATAACCGCCAACCGGCCAGATTGATGGCGTGTGCTGTAATGCTGAAGACTGCTGGTCTAAATATTTTTTAAGTTGCTTGAAACTTTTTTCTTGAAGTTTTGCCCGTTCAATCAGGTTGTCAACCGATGCCGCGACTTCGTTTTCCGAGGTACCACCATAACCGAGCGTCCGTAGATCTTTAGGCAATAAATCTAAATTAGCTGAAATACGGATTTGAGCATCGAGTTCAGCCAAATCGTGAAGTTTTTGGCTTAAGGTATCAATCTGCGATTTGACAATGACCAATTCACTTTTCAGTGCCTGGTTTTCTTTGGTTAATGATGATATTTTATGACGGGCAACAATATTTTTGGTATTAGTGATTACTAGAAATAAAAACATCGGTATCATTAGCCCGAAAAAACCGATTACCAGATAAAAAACCGATTTGTGAATCGTGACATTGACAAACCGGGCAAGTTTTTTCTGAAA
>CAZXRM010000031.1:0-8902 GCA_964642595.1 uncultured bacterium | reverse complement strand
CCGCCGTCAATGCGGATGACCTGACCCGTGATATAAGATGCTTCTTCGGATGCCAGAAACAGGCATAAATTTGCGATATCTTCAGGGGTGCCTTCTCGTCCGAGCGGAATCTGCTTTAAGTATTCAGCAACAATATTTTCCGGTAAACTAGCGGTCATCGGAGTCTTGATAAAACCAGGGGCAATTGCATTTACTGTAATATTGCGGCTTGCCAGTTCTTTGGCAGTCGCCTTGGTAAATCCGATTATACCAGCTTTGGCCGCGGCATAATTGGATTGTCCGATATTGCCCATTTCACCAATGACCGAGGAGATATTAATGATTCGGCCCTGACGCTCTTTAATCATATATTTAGCAACCGCTCGGGTAAAATTAAAAGTACCTTTAAGATTAACCCGAATAACTTTATCGAAATCATCTTCTTTCATCCGAATTAATAATGTATCTTTAGTGATACCAGCATTATTGATTAGAACTTCAATTGCGGTAAAATCCTGAACAATCTTTTCAACTGTCTCATTCACTTCCCGAAAATCACCAACATCAATTTTATACGGAATTGCTTTTGCTCCGATTATCTCAATTTCTTTGGCAGTTATTTGCAGTGCTTGCTCGTCAATATCACAGACCGCAAGTAATGCACCGGCTTCAGCAAACTGCCTTGCGATAACTTTTCCGATGCCCGAACCGGCACCAGTAACGATAACTCTTTTACCTTTTAATGATGATATCATAATTTGTTAGTTTGAACTCCACTCATATGGCATTTGCCTTCAAAAAAGCAATTTTTACCGATGACTAAATTACCGCAGGTAATATCACCGATAATATTGGCACCAGGT
Source organism: uncultured bacterium (assembly GCA_964642595.1). GTDB lineage: Bacteria > Hydrothermota > Tepidihabitantia > Tepidihabitantales > CAIPLT01 > CAIPLT01. The sequence continues at coordinate 8,060 of CAZXRM010000031.1, read as the reverse complement.
TGCAGTTCGACATTGTCCGTAGCGTTAATATTACCTTCGATTCGACCGGCGATAACTGCTTCTTTGCAGGATACATTTCCTTTAATTAATGATTCAGGTCCGGTGATTAATGTTTCAGATGTATTGATATCACCGTCCAATTGACCATCAACACGTATTGAACTGGAAGTTGAAAGGTTGCCCTTGATATTAGTCGAACGACCGATAAAAGTATCCAGCCGGTCAACATTTTTTATTTCGGAATAAGTCGTTATTTCTTTTTTGCCAAACATAATTATCAGTATAGAGAAATTTTTTATTATGTCAACCCCACACCTATTTTCTAATGCAGCGTAGATTTAATATAATTAATTTGCTTATTATAACAACCTCAAAAATAGGTGAGGGGTCAACCCTTATAAAATAGCCAATAGCAAATAGCATATAGTAAATGGTAAATAGCAAGTTGACATTAATATTTTAATATAGTATTATTATAATTAAATGAAGCCAGAATGGTTAAAAATTAAACTTCCCCAGGATAAAAGTTACGAGTTGGTTAAAAAGCGTTTGCACAAAGAAAATGTAAATACCGTATGTATCGAAGCGCGGTGTCCGAACCGGATTGAATGCTGGTCGCAGAAAGCGATGACTTTTATGATACTTGGAAATATCTGCACCAGAAAATGCAAATTCTGTGCGGTTACAACCGGAAACCCGACGGGTAAAATTGATGAGCAAGAACCAGAGAAAATTGCCCAAATTGTTCAAGAACTTAATCTCAATTATGTCGTAATTACTTCTGTGACTAGAGATGATTTGTCAGATGGCGGAGCATCAGTGTTTGCTGATGTAATAACTACAATTCGTAAGATTTGTCGAGATATAAAAATTGAAGTGTTGGTACCCGATTTTTCAGGAACAGAATCAGCAATTAAAAAGGTCGTTGATGCCGGATGCGATGTTTTTAACCATAATCTCGAAACAGTTGAGCGTTTGACTTCGGTTATTCGGGATAAAAGAGCAAGTTACCATACATCTTTGCAAGTGTTGAATACTGCCCGTAGCATCAAATCTTCATTAGTAACAAAAAGCGGGATTATGGTTGGGCTGGGTGAAACCAAAGATGAAGTCAAAAGAACCATCAAAGATTTATTCGAGAACAAAGTTGAGGTTTTGACAATCGGTCAATACTTGCAACCAGCAAAAGAGCTAATTCCGGTTTATGAATATATCAAGCCGGAAATTTTTCAGTACTACAAAGAATTTGCTTATAATTTGGGATTTAAAAAAGTATCAGCAAGTCCGATGGTGCGCAGTTCGTATCATTGTCAATAAATGATTTTACCACTTTGAGCCCTGGCTGTCGAATTCCCAGCGATTATTTTTCCAGATGAAATAAAATTGTAAACCGCGCGTCCGGTCGAGTGGCGGTCCAAATTTGTACAACGGATGAACATCAATGTAACAAGTTGCAATATCATCAACAATTCGGATTGTTGCAAACTCAAGATAGAATGGCGCATTTATTTTACCGACGTGTGATTTAATATCAGATTTCGACATTTCAATAATTTCATAACCCTCAATGTGAAATCTTGACTGTGCCATATCATCGGGTTGTATGACAATCAGCGTATCTGGTAACGGTAAATTGCCGGTTATTCGCTGGATATTCTGATTGGTTATTAATTCGTGCAGAACCGATAATTTCAATTTGCGTAATTCTTTTTCATTGGGCTGTCCGTAGAAAAGTTCGTTGGGCAGTGCTTTATTTAACCACAATATTTTCCAGCCTTTTTTAGTGTTTATCCAGGACTGAAACAGGAAAAACTTTTGACGATTATGAAAAGTGACCCAACTTGTAACATGTCCACCCCGTCCCATTATTTCAATGTGCTGCATTTTAACCTGGCGGACTTTTCGATTATTGCGCCAGTTATCGAGATAAAAACTGAAATCTTCAAACTCGACTTCTTTGATAAATGTCTGATTGAACATTCTAAAAAGTAAAGAGTCGTTGCCGCGGGTAAGGGCACTGTGCATTTTTTTTACGTTATCATATAAGACGAGTTCTTCTTTGGTTAATTTGTATCGGTTTTTGAATCTGAGATAAGCAATAAATCGGATGCCTAAGAGGCAAGAAAATACAATAAATAATATTGAAGCGATGATGATTTCAACTTTTTTCACTGTTATGGCAGGTTAAAAAAATAAACGGGCCCGGCCAGATTTGAACTGGTGGTCTTCGCCGTGACAGGGCGACGTGTTAAACCAGGCTACACTACGGGCCCTATAATTAGAATATCGAAAATTATGCATTTGTCAACCCTTCAATAAGCATATTGCGAATAGCTTATTATAAATGGTAATTAATGTTACCAACCGATAATTTTTGTAATCACAACAAATAATTGAGCAAAAATTAAGCCGATTGTTACAAAACCAAACCAGGGGTGAAGAAATTGCAGCCAACGCATGCGGTACGAATGCTTTCGTTTAAGCAAGCCAGAAATAACAATAAATATTAAGAAAATAAAAATGATAAATGCAATTAGACGGTGTCCGCTTATCTGAATCGGATTTTCCAGTGACTGATTGACCAGCCAGCCGATAATTGCACCGATGACCGCCAGTATCGAAAATATAAAACCGCGGTTGACGTGTCGGTAAACAGAAAATGTCCATCTTTTTTTCTGATTAAAACCTTCATTCAAATTGATAATACCTAAAATTAGAATAAATAATTGTAGAGCAGGATGAATAAAAATATACCAAGGCATCACTTTTATTTTATCCCTGGCAATATAAATGTCAACAATAATTTCAAATGCTTTTCAGATATTTTAAGAGATTGGAAAAATCATCAGGCAGCGGCGCAGTAAATTCGAGATACTTATTGGTTTGGGGATGAGTAAATCCGAGCCTGAAAGCATGCAGTGCTTGATGGTCAATTATTGATAATATCTTTTTAAAGATGGGCATATCGGTTTGCTTGTGCACCTGGCTCGGACTTCGTCCGCCATATTCGCTGTCACCGACCACCGGGTGACCGAAATGGGTAAGATGCACACGAATCTGGTGAGTCCGACCAGTTAATAATCTTATTCGCAGATAGGTTGCGATGCGGAACCGTTCGATTACTTCAAATTTGGTTGTTGCGCTTTTGGCGGAGAATGGGGTTACCGCCATTCTTTTCCGGTCTAAACTATGACGACCAATTGGCGCATCAATCATTCCTTTTTCCTGTGGAAAATCACCCCAGGCAATTGCTAAGTATTCGCGGGTAATTTTCCGCGCTTCAATTGCCTGTCCTAAAATACTCAATGCATCATCGGTTTTAGCAAATAGTAACAAACCGGTCGTATCTTTATCCAGCCGATGAATTACGCCGGGCCGGATTTTTGAGTCTGGGTGCTCGGGTAAATCCTGGCAATGATGCAAAAGTCCCTGCACCAAAGTACCCGAACTGTGTCCGCGTGCCGGATGCACTATAACTCCTTTTGGTTTATTGACAACGATTATGTATTTATCTTCGTAAACAATATTTATATCCATTGGTTCGGCTGTGATTTTCAGGTCGTATTCGATATCAAAACTGGCAGTCACATTATCATTCGGTTTTACGGTATAGCCGGGTTTTGATTTTTTACCATTAACCAAAACTGCACCAGATTTAATTAAGTTGTGGACACGGTTGCGGGATATGCCAATGCCGGAAAGCATAAGATAATGGTCGAGTCGTTTTCCCCACATCTTTTCTGAGACATTGCGCGTGAATTCTTTATGCGTCATTTCTAATTATTGAAAAAAGACAATTCACTAAAAATTTATTATTATTTAACGGTGCGTCTCTTAAATTGCAGATAGTATTTCCTTTTGCAATTTTACAATTTTTTTAATTTCGGATTTTGCCAAGTCGAGCATCTTTGCGAATTCTTGTTCGGTAAACGGCAAGCGTTCCGCCGTGGCTTGCACTTCGACCAGCCGACCAGATTCAGTCACTACCACATTCATATCTGCCGATGCGTTGCGGTCTTCATCATAAGCCAAGTCAAGCATAATCGAATGGTCAACAATACCAACGCTGATTGCTCCGACATTTTCGATAATCGGATTTTTGAGAATGATTTTCTTGTCGAGTAGTCTGCGGACACACCGGGACAGAGCGACGAATCCACCGTTGACGGCTAATGTTCTGGTTCCGCCATCGGCTTGAATAACATCGCAGTCAATTATGATTTGGTTTTCCCCAAGTGCAACAAAATTCAGAACTGAGCGCAGGGAACGACCTAAAAATCTGCGGATTTCCTGATTTCTACCCTGTAATTTACCGGTGGTTGACTCGCGGACCGTGCGTTCATGCGTGCTTCTTGGTAAAAGACTGTATTCGGCGGTCAACCAGCCCTGACCCGAACCAAGCAGAAACGGCGGGACATGTCGGTCAAAACTTGCCGCGCACAAGATTTTAGTATTGCCGGCAGAAATTAAGCAAGAGCCCTCAGCATATTTTAGATAATCTAGAACAACTTCGATTTTTCTGGCTTCAGCGAATTTTCTGTTGTCAGTTCTTTTCATACTCTAAAATTCTTTACCACGAATTACACAAATGTGACGAATGGTGCGAATAAAGATTTAAATTCACTTTTCATTCGGACAGTGACGCGCGAAAGACTTCAGTCAAAGTAGTACCAAGGAAGCGTCGGGTGATATCAGAAAAATTAGGCGTGATATCGGACAAATAACACTTCAGAGATGGACAGGCATGTTTTTTGTTTAGCAAATTATTGTCTGCGAGAATATGTTTTGCTTCGAGCGCGGTTTCTAAAGAAGCATCAACGATTTTTATTTTATTTCTGAAAACTTTGTTTATCACATTCTTTAATAAGGGATAATGAGTGCAGCCCAAGAGCAGGGTGTCAATATTTTCTGTAATCATTGGTGAAAGATAATATTTTACAGCCTGAATCGTAATCGGGTTTGTCATCAGACCTTCTTCAGTTAAAGGCACGAACAGCGGAGTCGGTTTGGCGATGATTTCTATTTCTTTGCTCAGTTTCTTGACCGCCCGTTCATAGGCGCCAGAAAGGATTGTTGCTCGGGTTCCGATTACACCGATGCGGTTGTTTTTAGTTAATTTTACTGCAGCTTTAGCGCCGGGTTCGAGTACACCGATAATCGGTAATTTGAACTCTTTTTTCAAATCATCCAGACAGACCGACGAAACCGAGTGGCAGGCAACGATAATCATCTTTACTTTTCGCGCAACTAAAAATTTCGCATCTTGAAAAGCAAATTGAGTAATGGTCTGGGGAGATTTTGAACCATAAGGTACTCGTGCCGTATCACCAAAATAGATGATATCTTCATCAGGCAGGATTTTCTTTAAGGATTTGACTACGGTCAGACCGCCGATACCAGAATCGAAAACACCAAGCGGCATTTGATTATTTTTCATATTTGATATTTAACCACTGAGGATACTGAAGCCACTGAAAATGAAACTAAGTTTCGTGTAAAATCTTGTGGTTATAATTTTAGAATTCGTTGCGTTGGTCATAATCTTTGATATAGTTGACAATCCCGTTAAAAATAGATTGGGCGATTGATTCTCGGTACTTGTTGGATGCCAGTTTCTTTTCTTCGGTTAAGTTCGAAATAAATCCACATTCAACTAAGACCGACGGCATAAAACTTGTGCGCAGGACATAAAAACCGGCTTGTTTGACACCGCGGTCAACATCTTTTAACATTTCGACACCGGCGGTTTGTACTTCATAAGCCAAACTGAATGACTCCTTCAAAAATTCGTTTTGACTCAAATCTGCTAATATTAAACTTATATCGTCTTTGGTTAAAGGGTCGGCTTGGTCCTGTTCGTATGACATAGCGCCATTTTCTCTTGCCAGCACCGCCCGTTCCCAGTCGGTTTTTGCCTCAGATAGAAAATAAGTTTCAAAACCGTTCACTTTACGGTTTTTATCTGCGGCATTACAATGAATTGAGATGAACAGGTCGGCTTTCTTTTCATTGGCATAGCGCGTGCGTTCCGACAGCGCGACAAACCGGTCATCACTGCGGGTCATTAAAACTTTAAGTCCGTAATTTTCCAGTTTCTTTTTTAATGTTTTGGCAATTGCTAAATTCACTTCTTTTTCTTGAAGTTTTTTCTTGCCGACCGCACCTGGGTCAACACCACCATGTCCGGGGTCTAAAACAATTGTCTTTATTTCCCGAATCGGCACATAATATAATTTAATCGTTATATTACCCTTTGAGTTTTTTCTTTGAAAACCGTATTTTTTATTGAATAATATGTCAAACTTGCTTGAAGACGAATCTGAGTTTATGGTTATTTTTTTGATAATCCCTTTAGGTTTAAGTTCCTGAATCGGGGTGCGTCCGTTGACTGTGATTAGAAGGTTCGAGTTGGAATTATGCTTGAATGTAACCCCGGTCGAACTGTCAACTTCAAATACCAATAAAGTCGTATCTTTGATGGCGGAGATGGTTATTGAATTGATAGCAGTAGCATTGAGTAATGGAAAATTAAATATTAAAAACCAAAGACCAAAAACAAATATTAAAATATTAATAAATTTTCTGTTTTCATTAGAAATTAGAAATTTGAAATTAGAAATTTTTAGAATATTTATCATCTTCTTCTTTTCGCTTCGATTCTTTCCTGTCGTTCGATTGCCCTCCGTTTTAAAGTTTCGCGCTTGTCAATCAGTTTTTTGCCTTTGCACAAGGCGAGCTCGACTTTGGCAAAACCGCGGTCCGAGAAAAAAAACTTGATTGGTATTAATGTATAACCGCGCTGTTCGACTTTGCCGTACAGATGCCGAATTTCATCTTTACGCATCAAGAGTCTTCGTTTTCGTTTTGGGTCGCGGTTAAAAATATTGCCGCACTGGTAAGGCGCGATATTTATTTCGTGCAGGAAAACTTCGCCATGCTCGACTGCCGCATATCCGCCGTCTAATGAAACACCGCCGGCTCTTGCCGATTTTACTTCGGTGCCGAAAAGTTCGATGCCGGCCGTATAATTCTCAAACATCGAATAATCGTGAAATGCCTTGCGATTCGTTGCAATTATCTTCATATTATTCCCGAATAAAACCGAATGATAACGAATTGTTCGAATATTAGGTGAATTCGCTATCATTTGCTAAATTCGCTTTATTATTATAAATGCTATAATTGATACGTCAAGTAATAAAAGAAATCTGATTATATCGCAGGCTAAAGCCTGCGGCTACCAGAGTAATGAACATATCGAGAAAAAATGGTAGCCGCAACTTCTAAGTTGCGTTGTTAAAATATAACCAAGACGCCCGATGTTTCACCCGATGACTTCTTACTCTTCAACGGTCACTAAACATTTGATTTCATACTTGATTTGCATCCCCATATTTTCCGACACTCATAAAAACCAAACAAGCGAGAAGGCTTGCGATAATCCTTATTAGAAGATTGAGCAGAAGTATTTTTACAAATCTTATTAAAAGTCCTTTTCCTATTTTCTGTATACTGTTTACTACATACTATTCTTCATTCACCCCATACCTCCCCTGAAAAACAGGGATTGGGGATTAGATGTTGGGGGATAGTGAGTTAGCGAAAAAATCAACTCGAAAAAAAGTCTATTTGTAAGTAGAATATGTAAGAGAATGATTTATAGCCAATTAGGTTAAATTTTAGTTATTTTTATTAATTATTAATTTGCAAAGGTAAGGTTTAAAATTCATATATTCACTAACTCACCAACACAAAAACTTATCAACTCTTTTACCCCTTTGCTTAAAAATAATCACTATTTTGAGCAAATAAAATAATGGTTTATAACTATATGATATATTAATAACTTGTAGTATGAAAAAAATTGAAAGCCAGCAAAGAAATATATTGACATAGATTGAAAAATGTTTAAAATATATTATTGTAGTATAAAAAGTGGTTTACACGATATATTGATGTATAATAGCAGCGATATACTTAATGTGGTATGGGGAAAATCTTCCTACCATTATTTCCGTCGTAATAACAACTGGTATAATCCATTGACGCATAACCAAAAC
>CAZXRM010000030.1:3910-12405 GCA_964642595.1 uncultured bacterium | reverse complement strand
AGCATACACCGGATGTGACGATTCCTAACGGCACTAGAATGGATACTCGTTTGATAGCTACTTCGCAGAACGACATTACCAAGAAAGATGTGGTGCAGGCATCAACTACCGTAGGCACATATCATGACGTTGGACCATTGATGATATTAGTACCAACCGGTTCAATCGAAGCCGGTACGGTCATAACACCAAAAGCAACGATCAAGAACTTCGGTAATGATAGCGCATCGGGGACCGTATATTTTCAATTCGGGAGTTATAACAGCAGTCGCAGTTTTTCTTTGACCAGTGGTCAGATTGATACGATTGATTTTGATGTTTGGACTGCAGCCGAGGGTTCTTATTCGGAAAAGGCATATACCGTCTACGGGTTTGACCAGAATGCACTTAATGATACGGTTTTTAGTCAATTCATTGTTACTTCGCCAATTGCTCACGATGTCGGCGTGACACGGATTATTGCACCGACCGGAGCTATAAATCACGGAATTTGGGTAACACCTACGGCAACAGTTAAGAATTTTGGTCTGGATGTATCGGAAACATTTCCGGTCTATTTTAGAATCGGTAATGTTTATGACGAGGCTACAACGGTAATGAATCTTGGACCAGGTGAAACACTCCAGGTTACATTTCCCCGCTGGGCTACAACCGGCTGTGTCTATGTGACAAGCTGTTCAACCGGATTGGCGCTTGACCAGGATACAACAAATAACCGGATGATTGGTCTAGTTGATGTTTTACCGCAGGGAAGGGAAATTCAGACTGAATGGATAAACGGTTCGGGTGTTTTAGGACCGGTTGCGCATTGGGGTTCCACATACCTCAGTTCAGACAGCATCGACAATACTTTTACCGGTCAGATTTCTTTGATTACAACCGGCACGGCTGGCACTGACGCTTATTGGGAAAAACATGTCATAGAAACCGACATAGAGATTGACGGACATAATTCGATTATGCCGGCTGATTTCGACGGCGACGGCGATTTAGACCTTGCCGGAGCGATGGACGGTTATAATGCAGTACGGATTTACCGGAATCAAAAGGTTGAAACTGGCAATGATACTTTCATTCCCGTGGTTGATTTATCGGCCAATGTCGGACCTGACTGCATTTTAGCCTGCGGTGATTTGGACCGTGACGGCGATGCGGATATTGTGGTACCTCAGCCGAATGGTACGGGCTGGCTTGAGAATATCGGCAGTTATAAGTTTACCTATCATGCGATTGACACGACTTCTCATGCATCGCCGTGTTGTGATATCGGTGATATTGATAACGACGGTGATATTGATATCATTGTCGGCGACCGACCTTTAACTCGATACCGCAATAACGGCTCAATGGTCTTTACCCCGACCCGTATTTCTGCCGGTACCTGGTGGCGGGTCAACTTAGGTTATCTGAACAGTGATAATTTAATCGATTTACTTGCTGCCGAACGCGTCCGCATCAACACCGGTAATGGCAATTATCCGACAACTGCGAACTGGTCAGCATCTGGTCTTAAAGTTGATGGACATTGGATTTGTGACATTGATAATGACGGTTTCAATGATATAGTACTAACCGATGATAGCACGGATGCAATCTGTTGGTATAAAAACAGCGGTACGGGAATCGCTTATACTCAAAACACGATTCGTCCGGTGCAAAGTTCAGGCCGACTTTTCAGCAGTGCCTGTATGGCAAAAGATGTTGACCTGGACGGGAAAGCGGATGTGGTAGCGGTTGCTAACCGGGTCGGATTATTTAAACAGATTACCCCGACCAATTTTCAGGAAATCGTTATTGATTCGAGTTTCACAAGCGCACGCTGGTGCTATTTAGCTAATCTTGATTCTGCGCCGGGCAGTACTGACCATGATTTAGATATTCTGGCAACTGACCATGACCAATTTGCCTGGTGGGAAAATCCAGCCGGCGGTTATTTATATGCTAATTACGGACAACTCACATCCTCGGTCATCGAGATACCCAAAGCTTATACCTGGAAAGCATTAAACTGGTTTGGCAGTCGTCCGGCAAATACAGACCTGATGTTTTACATTCGGTCTGGTTCGAGTGATACTGCTCTTCTCGCCACGCAATGGCAAGGACCGTTTAAAGCGAATATCGGATATCCAGGTGGCGGCTTTAATATTACTGGTTATACTAACCAAGGCGACCATTTCTTCCAATATCGAGTTGTGATGCTTGGTGGCAACACACAGACACCAGTTGTCTATGAAGTTTCAGTTGATTATGATACGTTTGCTGTTCCTGGTTATCATGATGTCAGAGTCAACAATATCGTTGCACCGTCTGAATCCATCACAAGCATTCCGTTTAGACCCGTGATTGACATTGTTAACAGTTGGAATGATGTTGAAGCATGCACGGTTGATGTATATATCTGGCGTTTTCAAGTGAAGATGGATAGTTTTTGTCATGTTTCGGTCAGTACGACTGACTCGGTTTTAGTTTACTCTGCTTCGCGACCGACGACAGTCAACCCAGGTCATAATAACGTATTAATGGATACATGGCGACCGTATATTTCAGATATTTATTGGGTTGGCGGACACCACACAATAGTTGCAAAGGTTCGTATGAATGGCGATACCTTCCCGAATAATAACAGCATGTTACGAACTTTTATCGTTAAGGGAAATGTTAATGACCTGCAGATGAACTGGACCAGTTTAATTAATCTCGATAATAATCCTGTGACTATTGAGTCGATTGGAATCAGAACTTATAACATCGCATCCGTGGTATCAACATCACCGGGTGGAGTAAGTGCAAGATTCCGAGTTTGGGCAAAAATTATTCGCGACCGAGACCACGCAGTTGTATATAACCGCTACCAAGACCTGACGATGTTACCAGGAACCTATAATTGTATTTCATTCCGCACCGGCTGGACTCCGACCGAATTAGGTGGATATACAGTTCGAAGCTTCATTCAATCACTATCTCAGTATAATACATTTATTTATAATGATTCAATCAATAGGCATTATTATGTAGGAAATAGTCAGTCTGATGTCACCAGCAAAGAGAATCAATCCTTACAGAGTAATTCTTTTGATATGCCGACTTATTTCAACCTGATGGCAAACAGACCTAATCCATTCTCAAATTACACACATATCCAATGGCAGATACCAGTAGCATCAAAAGTCGTAATCACGATTTATGATGCAACCGGTCGAAATATCAAGACACTAGTTAACGACCACCGAATCCCGGGATATTACACCACAATCTGGAATCGAACCGATGATTACAACCAGAAAGTTTCAGCAGGAATTTACTTCTATGAAATGAAAACGACCAACTATACAGCAAGACACAAAATGATTATAACCAACTAATACAATAAAAAACAAAACTAACCCCGCATCTATACATTGGTGCGGGGTTATTCTTTTATATAATTTTTATAGTTACGACCCTTTCAGGGTTTATAAGAAATTACGTCCAAATCAATATTAAATCACGATAAGTCAAATTATTTTTTCCCGTGTGGAAAAACTCATATTCTTTCTAATGTTGTATTAGATGCACTTTTTAATGTTTTGATTGATTTTTAAGTAGATGTACGCCTATAACTCCTGAGAAATATTGTAAGAAGTTTTTTATAAGATGTGCAATAAAATACAAATTTAGATAAGTGTTTTACAACCTTTTTAGATATCTTGCTAAGAGTCAATCTGCAACGCTATTTAAAAAAATTGATGTTCGGAGTGTCACATAGTGTTTTTGATAAGGGGTACACTACCCTCTTGAAAGCAGTTTTTAAATATTAGTATTTGAGGATTAGTGTGTTAACAGAAAAAATCAGATGAAAAAAGTGTTATTTTTAAGTAACATTTTATTTTGTTTGAACTCTTTGATTGAAATGATGTTGTGAAAAATCAACAATTTATCCTGTTTAAGGTGTTTGCTATTTTTCAATATGTGATTATTAATTGCATCATAATCAGTGTCCAATCGTGGCTGATTATTTATTTGTGACCGGCTAATTGACCACAGGCGGCAAGAATATCCTGTCCACGGCTTTTTCTTATGATTACTGCCGGTAATTTGGGATAGAGTTTTTCCGCAAATACTTTCAGTTCTTCAATACTCGGACTTGAATATTGACAACCCGGATAAGGGTTGATTGGTATTAAGTTTATCTTGCAGCCAATACCATATAATAGTTTAGTCAGGGCTTTGACATCCTGAACACGGTCATTGACACCTTTGATGACAACGTATTCAAACGTGACCCGTTTCTTTTTCGTCTCGACAAAATATCTTGCGGCTTTGATAAGTTCGGACAGCGGATATTTTTTGTTAACGGGCATAAGTTTAGTACGTAATTCATCGTTTGCTGCATTCAAGGAAATTGCGAGTTTTGCCTGCAAAGGAAAGTCGGCAAAGTCATAAATCCGCTCGATAATGCCGGATGTTGAGACTGTAATTTTGCGGGCGCCGATGTTCAAACCAAAGTCTGAGTTGATAAGTTCGATTGCTTTGAGTACTTCATTGTAATTCAAGAACGGCTCGCCCATTCCCATAAACACGACATTGGTAATTCTTGAGCCGGTCAGTTTCTGGATTTGTAAAACCTGGTCAGCGATTTCATAGAATTTCAGGTTGCGATTAAATTGCATTTTGCCGGTATAACAAATCTGACAACCAAGTGTGCAGCCGACCTGAGTCGAAACACAGACCGTTTTGCGGTCAGACTCAGGAATAAAAACACTTTCAATATTATGATTATCTTCGAGCCCGAACAGGAATTTCTGCGCATTGTCCTGGGAGATTTTCTGGTCAATTAGATTAAGACTGCTTATATAATAATCAGTTTTAAGCCCCTCGCGTTTTAGTTTTGCCAGGTTGGTTGCGAGGTCAATATCAGTAATTCCCTTTTGCCAAATCCAGGTAAAAATCTGCTGGGCACGGTAAGATTCCCACCCGAGTTGTTTAACGAGCTTTGACAACGCGTCCATAGTAAGTGATTTTAAATTAGTCATATAAAAACTATATTACCACGAAGACACGAAGGTCACGAAGAACTTTTATAAGGAAGCAAGGAGAAACAGGAGACTTTTCTTGGTTTCACGGTCTCCTTATAATTTTTCATTTCGTGCTTTCGTGGTTGTCTTTTTCATTCTGTTTTATTACGTATATGTAATATTATCCCAACCGTGATAAATGTAAAGAGTAAAGATGTGCCGCCGTAACTTAAGAATGGCAGGGCGATGCCGGTAATCGGCAGTAAGCCCAAAACCATTCCAATATTGACAAGTATCTGATAGGATAAAACGGTTGCAAGACCGATTGCGGTCAAACTGGAAAAGTCATCGCGGGCTTTTTGTGCGATTTTGATAAACTGGTAGATAAGATAAAAATATAATATAAGGACAATGACGCTACCGATAAATCCGAATTCTTCGGCTAAGGTTGAAAAGATAAAATCATTATGGCGATTGGGTAGAAATGCCAATTTTTTCTGGGTGCCGGATAAAAATCCCTTGCCGAATAAACGACCCGACCCGATTGCGATTCGGGATTGGATTAAATTCCAGTTCATACCTTTTGGGTCAATCCAGGGCGTGAGAAAACCAGTGATGCGCGCTTTCTGATAGTCTTTGAGATGAGCCCAGATAATCGGTGATGAAAGCCCGGCAATGATATTGACAACAATCACGGTTATCCAGCCAATGATCGTCGTTCTTTTGTAAGTTATGATGATCAAGATAAGAAAAAAAGGAATCCAGAAATATATCGAAAAGCCAAATACAAAACTCAACAAAGGGGAGAAGAGGAGAAAAATATTAAAGACCGGAATATCTTTCCAGAATAGCATTACAGCAAGAATCGGTATAAAAACAAGGGCGGTTCCTAAATCCGGTTCCAAGAAAACAAGACCAGTATAAATTAATGTGGTGATTATCGGCAGAAACAAGTCGTGAAAATTGAAGCGGATTTTTTTATTTGCCCAGTAGGATGCGAGCAGAAAAATCATTGATAGTTTGGCAAATTCACTGGGTTGAAAATTGATAAATCCGAAACTGAACCAGCGGCGAGAGCCAATGCCCGTTCCGACAACAAGTACGACAAGTAATAATAGAAGAATAAACAGCCATAAATAGATTGCAAAATTTTCCCAGATTCTTTTCGGAATCTGATATGCGGTAACACAGCTGATAATTGCGATGACCGCCCAGATTATCTGGCGGATAAAATAAGTTTTCCCGGCGGCACTATAAATTGTAATTAACCCGATAATCAATAATACAATACTGATGACGAGAATTGATGATATGCGGAATCTATTCATTATTGGTTGCAGTATTTTTTAATTCAAAATATTTACTCATCAATTGTTGAACAATCGGTGCGGCGATGACACCACCTTTGCCGACATTTTCTACGATTACGCAGAAAACGATTTCCGGGTTGTCCGCCGGCGCATAACCGACAAACCAGGCATGGTCAGGATTAGGCGGATTTTCCGCAGTGCCGGTCTTACCCGCAATCTTTACACCATAGACCTGCGCAGCCCAGCCGGTTCCTTTTTCAACAACCCCAAACAAAGCATCTTTTACAGTTTTTATATTATCCTGGGAAATCGGTATTTTATGCTTGATTGGTTTATGTTCCTGGATGACTCGGTCGCGGTCTTTGATCATTTTCAAAAGATGCGGAGTATAAAATTCTCCCTGATTGGCAATTGCCGAATAAATCATTGCCAGACGCAAAGGCGTTACCAGAATTTCACCCTGTCCGATTGCCAGATTTGGCACAACACCACGGGTCCATTTGTTTTTACCGTATTTGTCATCGAGCCATTGTTCGGTCGGGACATTACCTTTTTTATCCGAGAGCAAATCAATATCGGTTTTGTCATTAAAACCCCATTGCAAGAGGTAAGAACTCAATTTATTCAACCCGATTCTCAAACCGAGCTGATAAAAATAGACATTACAGGAATAGATAATAGCATCAGTTAAATCAAGCGAGAAGTGTTTTGACAAGCACTTGAATGTGCGGTTGCCGTAAACAAAAGAGCCGAGACAGGGATTGAACCGGGCGAATTTATCAATCGTATTTGATTCCAGACCAGCAAGAGCAATCAATGGTTTAATTGTTGAACCGGGCGCATAGGTACATAAAGTCGCCCGGTTTAAAAACGGCGAGGATTTATCTTTAACCAGTTTTTGCCATTGGTCAGCACTGATACCACGGGAAATTTGTTCAGGGTCATAACCAGGATAAGAAACAAGACAAATCACGCTACCGTCTCGAACATCAAGTCCGACCACAGCGGCTCTTTGATACTGGCTGACGAGTTCATAGGCAAGGTTCTGGATATCGGTATCAATCGTCAAATAGATATCATTGCCGGCTTGCGGATAAACTTCTCTTTTTTCCGCGATCGGTCCGATTTCCCTTCCGGCTGCATCAATTTCAGAATAGCGGATGCCTTCTTTGCCTCTTAAGAATTTTTCATACTGAGATTCGATACCATTGCGACCAATGTAATGCCAAGGACGGTAATAGGTGTCAGATTTCATTTCTTCCGGTGTAATACCACTTAAATAACCGACAACATGAGCAAATGCTGAACCATTGGGATAGGTCCGGATTGGTTCGATTTCGATTGAGACGCCGGGCAGGGATTTAGAATTTTCCTCAATTTTTAAGACGGTTGGCATATCAATATTGCGTTTGACTTTGATTGGGGTACGCCAGTATGCGATATTATTAAACCATTGCCTAATTCCTTCATAATCAATCTGGGCAAAATTTGACAGATTAATGATAGTTTGGCTGTCGGCTTCTAAAGGGATAACCGAGATGGCAAACGAAGGTCGGGAATCGGCAATGATTTTATTATTTTTATCATAGATTCGACCGCGCGGGGCCGGCGTATATACTTTTCGTATGCGGTTGGCTTCGGCTAACCGAAAATACCGTTTTCCGGAAAGGATTTGAATTTGGAATAATCTGAAAATAATAATCAGAAACAGAATTATAAGAACAATCAGTATCTGTTTGCGTTGAACCGTATTATTCATTATTATTTGCCGTTAGGTGTGGGCACCGGATGGAGAATACGGGTAAAAAATCCGAATTATCAGATTTTCTAAAGGAATTGATAAAATCAAAATTATTATTACCGACAATAGCCAGTGCCAAAAAGACTGATGGGCACCGATAAAAATCAAGATTAAAATGTATTTGATGAGCAGGGCAAGAATAATAATAATTATAAAATAACTTCTGTATTTATAGATGAAACGGCGGATATTATTTGTGCCAAAGGCAATCAGAGTCAATGTAAAAATATGAAAGCCGAAATGGACCGGATTTACCAAGCCGAGAAGAATACCGCACCAGGCACTGAGAGTGAGTGCATAAACCATTGAATCGTGCAGAGTGAATATTATTAATCCTAAAATAACCAGGTCAATCTGGGGCCGGGAAACTGCGCTCTGGATTAAGAATAA
>CAZXRM010000030.1:0-3810 GCA_964642595.1 uncultured bacterium | reverse complement strand
ACTTTGATTTGCAGATTTTCTAAGACGTTCATTTTCGGGGTCAGTTCCTGGTAAAGACTTATTTTATTGGTAAGCACAAATACTTCATCGAGCGTGTTGATGTTGACGGTCGGTTTAATCTCGACCGTTTGAAAATAGCGAGTCGGGTCAGGTTCATTTTTAAGAACGGTTCCGATTAAAAGCCCGCGCGGAAAAATGCCACCTAACCCGGATGTGATAATTGTATCGCCGGGCTGAATATCGCTTTCCGAGAATGCGTATTTGAAGCGCAAGACCGACAGGTGTGAATATTCGACTACGCCGACGACCTGGGTGCGCAGATTGACCGCACTGATTTTAAGAAACGGGCTTAATTCGGTCTCGACAATCGAATATAACTGATTGGTTTCAATAATTTTCCCGATAACACCCTGCGCAACCAGTACCGGCATATTGACCTGAATATTATCTTTGATTGATTTGTCAATTGTCAGATACCGGACACCAGTTTCATTATCCCGAGCGATAATTCGAGCCGAGACGAGTTCTGCATTTTTGATTTTCGGTTTATCGGTTACGGTGCGGTATGATTCTTGTAATTGGTTATTTTCGAGTGTTAATCGGGTTGCTAATTCTTGATAATAACGATAATCTTTTTTGTGAAGTGAGATATCGACGAGAAATTTGTTCATACTTTCAAGGGGAAATAATAAGACGATTCTCGGATATTTAGTAGCAGTAAGTTTTAGGGAAGCGGGTAGAAAGAAAAAAATTAAGCCGACAATTGCTATACTTATAAAAATATATCTCTGCATTTGTAAAAATGATTACACAGATTTTAACACAAGATTACACAGATTGAAATTAATATCCGTGTAATCAAAATATAATCTGTGTAATCAGTTTCGTTACTGAGTTTTTAATATCAATTTTTCGTGTTTCGAAATATCTTCTAAAATTTTACCGGCGCCAATGACAACACAATCAACCGGATTCTGGGCAACAATCACCGGTAAATTGGTTTCTTCTTTTATCAGCATATCCAGCCCTTTTAACTGCGAACTGCCACCTGCCATATAAATTCCGCGGTCAACGATGTCTGCGGCTAATTCCGGCGGAGTTTTTTCAAGTGCGAGACGGACTGCATCAATGATTAATTTAACCGGTTCTTCCAGGGCTTCACGGATTTTCGCACCAGTGACTTTGATTGTCTTGGGAATGCCGTTGACCAAGTCCCGTCCCTTGACTTCCATTGTTTCATCTTTACCGGTTGCAAAGGCCGAGCCGATTGTAATTTTTATATTCTCGGCAGTCTGCTCACCGATAATCAGATTGTAATTTTTCTTGACATAATTGATTATTGCCTCGTCCATTTCATCACCGGCAACCCGAATCGAATTTGAGTTGACCACGCCGGACAGAGCAACGACCGCAATTTCAGTCGTGCCGCCACCGATGTCAATAATCATATTGCCGGTTGGTGCTTCGACCGGTAAACCAGCGCCCATTGCTGCGGCAATCGGTTCGGAAACAAGATAAATTTCGCGTGCACCGGTTGCTTCAACCGAGTCGCGTACCGCCCGTTTTTCGACCTCAGTTATACCGGACGGAACACAGACGATAACCCGCGGCCGGACAAATAACTTTTTCTTCTGCACCATTTCGATGTAGGTTTTGAGCATGATTTTAACGATGGCAAAATCGGCAATCACACCATCTTTCATCGGCCGGATGGCACGAATACCTTCGGGCGTTCGACCGAGCATCTTTTTTGCTTCGTTGCCAACCGCAACAATATGTTGATTGGTGTCATCAATCGCAACGATTGACGGCTCGCGCAATTGAATTCCCTTGCCTTTGACATAAATTAAGGTCGAGCAGGTGCCTAAATCAATCGCGACATCATTGGAAAATCGCTCGCTAATACCTTTGAAAAAAGAATCTAAAAACATTTGCATAGCATATATTAAAATTACCTAAATGTCAATAGGTAATAAAAAAGCCCCGAGCGTTGAACTCAGGGCTGAAATATTTGTTATTGATTAATGTTTAGTAAGTCTTAAACCAGACACTAACTGGAACCAGGATGAAACCTGAACCGAGCCGTTAGTCGTGTTTAAGCCGTCAACTTTAATTAATCCATAATAACCGTCAGCAGTTTTAACGGCTAAATAGGTCGGATATGCACCAATCTGAGTATAATTGAAATAGGTCGTTCCGGAAATATATTTGGGAAGCGGTGCCTGCGGGTCGGTAATCGGGTCAGAAATGCCATTAACGCGCCATGCGCCAGTTGGTACAACACCGCCGGCATCCGTTGGTCCCTGGTCAGGACTTGCGATATGATATGGTGTCGCAGTGCCAACAGCAAAGTTTGTCACATAAAAATCAACCTTTGTCACGTTGGCAGCAGTGGTCATCGAATATGTTGCGCCGGTGCCGGTTGTCATATCCCAGCCATAACCACTGAGGTCAGTTGCATTAAGTTCGCCGACCGTGGTCGCAGCTGTGCTGATTGGTATTGTAGTTTTAACCGATGAATTTTCTTCAGTCGAACCGTATTTTGCGGCAACATAATAATCACCGGTTGCACCAGCCGGATAATGAATAACCGAAGTTGTGGTGACTTCGCCTTCGTTGGTATAACTTGCGGTGCCGACTGCTTTAAAATAGACAACATATTTGTCCGGTGTGCCGGTAGTTGGAGCAGTCCAGGTGAGTTTCACCAATGTATCGTTTTCCGCAGCCAAAGTAAACCCGGTTGGTGCAGTACCGACGTTATCTTCGCAACTGGTTGAAATTGTCAATGCAGCTGTGATTAAAATAAATGCAGTGAAAAGTAATGCTTTTTTCATATTATTCCTCCTGTTTTATCGTCCAACTCTCGGTGGTGGAGTTGGCTGGGTTGATTTTGGAGTAGTAGGTGCTTTTTTATAATAATCAGTATAGATTTTTTCAATATCCATTTTTAGTTGTTCAATCGTAGCTGCCTGCTCAGTAATTTTGGTTTCGAGATTTTTTATAGTCTCGGTTTGTTTATCGATCTGCGCTTTCATATCCTGCGGTGCTGGGCAACCGACAATAAATACGATTGCGACTAACATTGTTGCGATTAATAATTTTTTCATAATCGCTCCTTTCTTGTTGCTAATTTTCCGTCAAACAGTTCGCACCTTGTGACTGTTGACTTATTATAAATATAAATGAGTTTCTTGATTGTGTCAAGACCCTTGTTGGTTTCGGGGTTTTGATTTGCAGCTTGGAAATTTTCGACCCGATTTCCATAATTCTTGTTGCCAAAAACGATTTGTTTAATGACTTTTGGGTGTCAGGGAAAATAGAAACGACCAACAGCAAAATCAGCCACACGATAATCGCACCTTTGACAACTCCGAAAATACCGCCTAAAATTTTATCAAGCCAGCCGAGCATTATCAATTGGATAATTTTCTGCAAGAGCAGACCCAATAAAAAGACAACAAAGAAAACTACCACTAAAATTATCAAAAAACAGATTATGTGATGAGTCGTGGATTGGGGAGATGTTCTAAACAAATATTTTTCCAGTTCCAGGTAATGTTGAGAAGCAAAATAAAAGCCAAGCACAAGCCCAGCAACCACGGACAATTCTTTGACAAAACCCCGTTTAATGCCAATCGCAATTGACACAATCAGCACAATGCCGATGATAATATCGATTATCATATCTACCAAATAATACAATCAAAAAACAAAATGTCAATATAAAAAATTTAATAATAAATTTGACATAAATAAGAAAATGAAGTGAATTAATAAAATAAAAAAGAATGATGAGACAAAGTATAATAA